>CALKRO010000038.1 GCA_937990205.1 uncultured Candidatus Saccharibacteria bacterium
GGCTATGTACCCACTTGGAGTATAATCCGTAATTGATCCTGATGTCGCCAATGAAGTCATAGGCATCGCAGTGAGTGTAAGTAAGAGAGTGACGAAAATGATACTTCTTAGCTTTCTAAACATAAGCTACCTCGCTTTCTAAAAAGAACTAAACACAAAGGGTTTCTGAAATAATAATATCATACTTCATAAAAAACTGGAATTATTCCAGTCTTTTTTATGTTATAGATAATTAATCATGATTCTCGACGATATCATTAAGCATCTCTATTTCTTCTCGATTCTTAGGGTCGTTTTGAAGGCGTAAATTTATTTCACGAACGCGAAATTGGATTTGATTAAAGTGTATCTGATAATCAATGTTCAGTTTTATATATGATTCTACCAACATAATGTAACTACCAATGAAACCAGCGACAACTAGAACAATACAAATTACCACAGCAACAAAGAGCTTACTATTGCTATTAGTTTTAAATTTTGATGTTTTTACCTGCGTCATATTTCTACCTTAATCCACGATGATTCGTATTTATATCGTTAAGTTTTTCTATTTCTTTTTCATTCTTAGGATCATTTTGAACACGAAGATTAACCTCGCGGAGATAAGATTGAGTCTGTTTTACATATCTATGATAGTCAGTGTCTAGTGTATCAAATGCATATTTTATTAATAATATATTAGCAACAAAGCTTGCTATCACTAAAACAATACAAGCAATTACGGCAATATAGAGCTTTTTATCACTGCTAGATTGCGGCTTTGATAATTTCGGTTGTGCCATATTTTCCTTTTTATTTTACAGTTTTGATTTTCTTCCCCGTTACCTGCATTATATTATAGAAAAGTGCTTATGGCAAATAAAAAAATAACCCTGGGATGTGGGTTATTTTTCTTAATTTATTCTTGAGATTATTTGGCGTATTCGATGGCGCGAGTTTCGCGAATCACATTGACTTTGATCACACCTGGATAACTCATGGTGGCTTCAATTTTTTCGGCAATATCACGAGCCAATTTCAAGGCGGTGAGGTCATCAATTTGTTTTGGTTCGACAATCACACGAATTTCACGACCAGCGGAAATCGCATAAGCCTTATCGATACCATTAAAGCCAGTAGCGATGTTTTCTAGCTCTTTCATACGCTCGGCGAAGTTCTCGGCGGAAATATTGCGGGCGCCTGGACGAGCAGCGGAAATTGCATCAACAATCTTCACAATAATAGCTTCGACAGTGGTTGGTTCGATATCGTTATGGTGGGCGGCGATAGCGTGAGTTACGCGATCAGAAAGACCATATTTTTTGGCAAGTTCAGCACCAATTTCAGCATGCTTACCTTCGATTTTATGAGTGACGGCTTTACCCACATCGTGAAGTAAGGTAGCAGTCTTAGCGACGCGAACATCGGCACCAATTTCTTCAGCAATCATACCAGCCATGTGTGCCATTTCAATCGAGTGAAGCAAAACATTTTGACCATAGGAAGTGCGGAATTTGAGCTCACCGAGCAAGTGTAAAATTTCGTGCGGGATACCAATCACGCCGACTTCACGGGCAGCATCTTCACCGGCACGCACAACTTCTTTTTCGATTTCGCGTTCAGCCTTGGCGACAGCATCTTCGATACTGGATGGATTAATACGACCATCTTTCATCAAACGTTCTAAGGCATATCGTGCGACTTGGCGGCGGATTGGATCAAAGGAAGAAAGCACCACCATGCCAGGAGTATCGTCAACCATAATATCCACACCGGTAGCACGTTGGAGGGCCTGAATATTACGACCTTCCTTACCGATAATGCGACCTTTCATTTCATCATCTGGCAACTTCAAAGCGGTAACCGTACGATCAGCAGTGACTTCGGAAGACATACGTTCCATAGCGGTAACCAGTAGAGCCTGGGCAGTTTCGTCGATGTCGCGACGAAGCTCTTTTTGCTCCTTGGTAATCAAGCCGACGAGATCATCCTTGATATCTTTTTCGGTCATCTTGATCAGCTTATCTTTAGCGTCAAGCTTGGTGAGGCCAGCAATTTTTTCCAACTTTTCTTGCTGCTTGTCACGAATTTGATGAATTTCGAGTTTCAAATCATCAATTTCACGTTCTTTATTGGTTAATTTTTCCGAACGTTTTTCTAGTTGATCGAAACGGTTGTCGAGTGAGGTTTCACGCTCAGAGAGACGCTTTTCGGTTTGGCGCCAATCCTTGCGACGAGCTTCCTCTTCTTGCTGAGATTTATCGGCAATACTGCCAGCTTCTTTTTTAGCTTTAAGAATAATATCGGCCGCCTCATTTTTGGCTTTGCGAATAAGATCTTCGGCCTTAGCCTTGCCACCAGATTCGTTCTTTTTGTTATAGACCAGGACAAAACCGGAACCACAAACAAGACCAGCAATAATACTGAGTGCTATCGGAATAAACATTTGACTTCACTTTCTATTTGTCGACGCCAATATCTTCATCATACCGGCAGTTTTACAAAATTAACAAAATTATTTAATAAATCAAAATCCCCCTGTTTTGATTTTATCATAAAGACCGCTCTTATTCGTAGGTTTCGAGGGCAAAAATCATATTGCGAATGATTTGATTGGAAGCAGTTTCGAGACCGAGCTCCGCACCATCCTTACTACTGACGGTCGGGTCGATGTAGAAGAAATTATAATCCTTATAAGTCGTAACCTTGGTGCCAAAACGTTTGCCAGTGGAAGCTTCGAAATCACCTTCGGAAACTGGTACGCGTACGAGACAACCTTGCTTACCAAGATTTTTGGCTGGGTCGGCGAATTCTTGCTTAGCCTGGACGCCCTTTTGAATACCATTGAAACAAATTGAGTTGCGATATTCATAGGTATTTAGGACATAGCTCATGGTGGAAAGATTGTCTGGGACTTTTAATTTGATATTCCAATCAGAAAGATAAATATAACCGAGAGTGGTTTTATAAACTGGCACGTCGGCTGGGGTAGAAATTTTCGCTACACCAGAAGACTCCTCGACGGCAGCGATAATTTGCGCTTGATTCTTGATAGTGTTATTCGCAGTAGTAATTTTATCACCTTGAGAAATACCATAAACTAGGCCAATTAGGCTAAGTACGAGGAAAAGTACGCTGAGAATACCAAAAACCATGGCCATGGTAGTCATTTTCTTCAGGGCTTTCATGGCGATAGTGCGCGGATCTTTTTCCTTGGCTTCTTTTTCAGCCTTGGCAGCCTCGGCAGATTTGTCTGCGGAAGCATTTGGATCGACGACGGTGAATTTTTCTTCAAAATGAGTTGGCGAAGCCACTGGAACATTGAGCTGATTATAAACAATTTCTGGGCCATTATTCATTTCTTGACCTGGATTTTTCTGAGCTTCGGTAGCTTGATTTAACATGGCAGCATTTTGGATGGACTGATCAATCATGCTCTGATTAGAATTAGGATTACCATTACGGGCAGCCTGCGTGAAACCATTTTCACCAAAAGGGTTGGAGTTGTCGTTAGTGTAAAAATTATTGGTGGTCTCAGCAGCAAAAATTTGTTCAGCAGAAGCGGCTGGAGAAGTGTAATTATTGGCCTGATAGGCATTAGCTGGGTTTTCAGTAGCTGGAGTAGAAACTGGAGTGGACTGAGGAGCAGAAAAAGCGGCAGAATTATTATTAAAGAGATCAGCTGGACTAGGGATAGTAGGCTGAGGAGCAGTAATATTCGACTGCTCAGAAGCTGGCTTGGCGAAACTTGGCTGATTGGAACCTGGGCTCACTTGCGGGGTGACAGGATGCGAAAGGCCAGCAGAAAAAGTCACACCACCGATAGTTTGGGGTTTTTGGTTGTTTTGATTTTGATGAAGATCTTGATCCATGAATTTCCTTATATCATATATTATAGCACAAGCGAAATGCGCGGCGGAATGGGAGATTTATTTTTTGGATGGCGTAATATTGGCCGGGCGACCGTAGTTTGGCAAAATGATGGGCACCACTTCCCTGTCCTGATTCTTCAAAGGAATTTGCAACTGATCAGCCAAAGCATTAACTACGGCAGCACCGATGCGGAGGCCAGTAAAAGAGCCTGGACCGGCGAAGAAAGTGATTTCCGTGAGATCGGTCCAGTCGGCCTGATTTTCAACAAGTTTATCATGAATAAAAGTAAAAATTTGCTCGGCTAATTGATTTTTGAGAGGAGCGGAATATTCCTTTTCGTCAAGCCTGAGGATGGTATTTTCAGTAGAAGTATCGAGATAGAGTTTCATGTTATTACTCCGAAGTAAGATTTTTGGTTAGATTAAGGGTGCGGCTACCATCATCATTGATGAGAATTTCGAGACGCAAATGATTAGCAGGGAGGATTTCGCTGACCGTATCTGCCCATTCAATAACCGTAACCGTGTGCGGGTCCTGTAAGTTTTCAAATAAATCTTCCACCATGATGCCCGGATTTTCCAAACGATAAAAATCATAGTGCACAAGTTTCTGACCACGCGAATTTTCATAAACTTTTGAAATAGTAAAAGTTGGCGAAGTGATCTCTTCGGTGATTTCGAGACCGCGAGCGAGACCTTTAGTGAAAGTAGTTTTACCAGCACCGACGTCGCCCACCAATTCAATCGCACAAGGCAGAGCATCTTTAGATTGCAAAATCTCGCGCATTAAATTTTCCGCAAAATCAATCACGGCGGCTTCGTTTTTCAAGGTGAGATTTTTCGTATTCATGCTTATATTATAATTCTAGGCGGCTAAAAATAAAAATTCTTATGCTATAATTTAACTATGAATATCGACCGTCGTGGCGCCAAGCGCAGACACAAAAGGAACGCGACCAAACTTAGTCCTAGCTTCAAAAAACTCTCTAATCAAATTCGTCTGGAAACTCTGAATTCGAAAATTATTCGCGGACTAATGATCGTGGTGGTCCTGATTTCGACCTGCAGTGTAGGATTTTCTTTGATGGTAAAGAAAAATGTGACGGCCGAAGCTTTGGCGGAAAGACAATTTCAAGAACTGGCGAAGAGTTATTACGAAAATTTCTTTTATGATAATTTTGTGAATGGACATAAGGACGAGATAGCAGCGAAAGGTGCGGAATTTGTTTTTAAGCCATATCTGAAGACCGGCTTTCCAATGGTGAAATTACGTAGATTATTAAGTTATAGCGACGAAAATAATTTGGATAAGCGCATTTATTTTGAACATAAAAAATTAACTTGCAACAAAGACTTGTCTTCGGTGACGTTCAAGCCGCATGCCCCATTCGGTAAAACCGACTACACTATGGATCCGATTTTAAGCTGCGAAAAAGTTGAAAATTAAACTTCGAGATTTTTAAAAATTAGAGTTGCCGATTTTTTTAAATCTGTTATAATAGAAAAGTACATTTCGGAATTGGTCTCTTAGTATAACGGTTAGTACAACGGGTTTTCATCCCGTCAACGCGGGTTCGACTCCCGCAGAGATCACCATAAATATAAAAAGCACCGTGAGGTGGTTTTTTTATTTATGATATTTGCCGGAGGCGAACCCAGGGGTTCGCACCGAAGGTTTTGGCATTTGCGTAGCAAATGACAACCTCCCGCAGAGATCACCAAACATGGAAAAGACCCTATGGGTCGTTTTTTGTGTTTGATTATTTTTCGAGGGAGGCGAACCTTTTGGGAAGATTTGTCAAGGACATAAACAAAATTTTTTTGATAAATTTATAT
>CALKRO010000039.1 GCA_937990205.1 uncultured Candidatus Saccharibacteria bacterium
CGTGCTAAATCCAATTCTGCCCTCAAGTTTAATCTTAATTTCGGCAAAAAATCCGCTAAAAATAATTCCGCACACACCAAGTCTCACTCTAAAAAATCTGCAAAAAAGAAAGGTCACAAATAATGTCATTGTTGCTTCGCACAAATTACGCCATCGCCCGCTCGTCTTTGAAGCGTCAAAAATTGCGTACATTTCTCACCTCTCTTGGTATCGCTATCGGTATCGCCAGTATCGTCTATACTTTTGGTATTATCGGCAGCTTCAAAAATCTTGTTAAGGCCGAAACTAACGATTCCCTTCTCGTTCTTGAGCAAAAATCTGATGAAGCCACCGATATTTCTTCCATTCTCACCGCCAAACCTCTCATTTCTTCACCTTTTAATAAAGAAACCGTCGAGCTCGTCCAAAAATCTATCAATACCACTGCCGCCGTTTCACCTTTTGCCCCTATTACCTGCAATCTTTCTGGTGACAATCTCGTCGCCAATGGTAATATCATTGGCCTCTACGAATCTGCTCTCAAAACCCTCGGCCTTAAAGTTAAAACTGGCTCTTTCCAGAGTGATGCCAGCCTCAAAACTATCGTCCTGGGTCACAATCTCTCCCTTCAACTTTTTGGCACCGCCGAAAGTATCGGTAAAACCGTCAACATTAAGGGCGAACGCTACATTGTCACTGGTGTTCTTGAAAATCAAGACAATCCGCGTAATTTTACTCGCTTTAATTTCAACCAAGTCGGCCTAGTGAATTTTGATCAACTAGCTACTTTGAATCCTATTATCGAAAAAGTGCTTATTCAATTACCGGATCATACCACCATGCTTTCCGTGAAAGATTCTCTAAATAAAAAACTTTCCGAAAATCCTAATCTCTCCGGTACTTTCCAACTCGCATCCGAAGAACAAATTTCTCATCCTGCCTCTTCTAATATTAAACTTATCACCGTCTTACTTTCCATTATCGCGATTATTTCTATTATTGTCGGCTCAATTAGTATTACTAGTATTATGATCGCCACAGTCACCGAACGCACCCATGAAATTGGCGTTCGAAAAGCCATCGGCGCTACCCACTTTAATATTTTCCTACAATTTATTTTCGAATCCATCCTGCTCAATCTCTCTGGCGCCGTACTCGGTTTTATTATCGGTTATGCCGCACTTCTCGTCACCGCCTTTCTCACTGAATTCAAAATTTACTTCTCACCAGAAATTCCTGCCATCGCTCTCGGTGTCGCCCTTTTCACTGGTTTTATTTCTGGCACCATTCCATCTCTAAAAGCTGCAGGTAAAAACCCTATCGATTCCATCAAACAGCCAAACCGCTAAAACCATTCTTCTCTGTTCGTGGTATAATTTACTCATGAAAATTTTGGGTATCGAAACTTCTTGTGATGAAACTGCTGCCGCCATTGTCGAAAATAGTGACCAAATTTTGAGCAATGTCATAGTTTCTCAAATCGATATTTTCGCCAGTTACGGTGGTGTAATTCCCGAAATCGCTGCCCGCTCCCATCTCGAAGCCATCCAGCCAGTCATCCATCAAGCTTTCACTGATGCCGGTCTAAAACCGAACGACTGGTCCCAAATTGACGCCATCGCCGTCACTCACACTCCGGGGCTACTTGGCTCGCTTCTCGTTGGTACACTTTCCGCTCGTACTATTAGCATTTTGCATGATGTTCCTTTTTATCCAGTGCACCACCTTAAATCTCATATTTATGCCAATTGGCTCACCGAAAAACCTGAATTTCCCCTCCTTGCCCTCGTCATTTCCGGCGGCCATACTCAAATCATCCGTATGAAACATCACAATCATTTTGAAATTATTGCCTCCACTCGTGACGATGCCGTCGGTGAATGCTTCGATAAAATCGCCAAAATACTCGGCCTTCCCTATCCAGGCGGACCAGCCATTTCCAATCTCGCGAAATCCGGCAATCCTCATCGTTTTACTTTCCCTCACCCACTGGCTAATTCTCTCGATTTTTCTTTTTCTGGCCTCAAAACCGCGTTCTTACGCACTGTCCAAAATCTCGTCAATGTCCCAATTTCCTATCCTTCTTCCAAGCTCGCTGAATTACTCGACGAAACCACCAAGGCCGATCTCGCCGCCTCTTTCGATCAGGCTGTCACTGATATTCTCCTTGAAAAAATCACTGCCGCCATTAAACAAAATCCCGAAACTAAATCCCTCGTCATCGCTGGTGGCGTTTCTGCTAATCAGACCCTCCGTGAAGACGCCAAAAAACTCGAAACAAAATTCCACGGTCTCAAATGTTATTTTCCATTACCAAAATTCTCTGGTGATAACGCTGCCATGGTTGCTTCCGCCGCCTATTACGAAATTCAATCCGAAGTCGAACCTTCCGACCCTTACAAACTCAATATCCTTCCCCGTTCCGAAATTAAATAGTCTCCAAAATATCATCCAATCTCAATTTTTTTATTTGAAAATCCGACCAGTTTCATATATAATTAAGCATAATTAGTTTATTGGAGGTTTATTTGTGTTGAGACTTTTAGGTCTTAACCGAATTAATTTTTTGGTTAAGAGAAGTTTAGTTCTGCTTACCCTTCTTGGGTCGGTTTTTATTACCTTTAATTCCCCAACATCGGTTCATGCTGAAGAACCTTATGGCGCTTCACTCACCGTAACCGGTAATTTTGATCTCGATCTTACGCCACAAGGTACCGAGCAGGTAGTTTTACGTGCTACCGGTTTTTCTGCCACAGTTAAGACTAATAGTATTGCAGGGTATTCCCTATACATGTCTGGCGGAGATAGTAATGGTAATTTTACCAACCCTCAAGCACCAAATGCCGTTCTAAAACCTCTCAATCATTACACCTATTATAATTTCGCTGAAGACCAAATTAATATGT
>CALKRO010000040.1 GCA_937990205.1 uncultured Candidatus Saccharibacteria bacterium
ACAGGAAGCGTATTTGGCCGCCAAAGCATCGAGAGTTTCACCTTCGGCCATGACATGCTTGATCACGCCAACCTTGGCACAAGCGGCAAGATTCAAAGTAGTCGGCTTTTCCATTTTTTCAACAGAAGCCTGGCCGGACTGCTGAAGTACGGTGAAGGAGTTATAGTTTACGTTTAGTACATCAGAGGAAGCTAAACTCATAGTGTCAGCGAGCTCAGACACCATATAGAATTCTGAAAGTTGGTCGGCAGAAACCGCATAATCTTTTTTAGAAATGGATTCCAGGTTAGGACTGGAGCTATCGTCGGACTGCTGTTTATCTCTGGAACCAACAAAAGCCACACCAAAAATCAGAACAGATAGAGCAAAGTACGGGAATATCTTGGTGAGGAAGTAATTTAAGCTAAATTGTGATCGTTTTTTCTTTGTCATAATTAGCCGGTCGCTGCCCCTAAATTTGCACCTTACAGAGTTTCTGACAGTGGTCGCGAATCTTCTGATTGTGCTCAGCGTCGGTGCTACTATAATACATTAGACCATCGTCACCTGTCAAGAAATAAAGCATAGAGGCTTTCGAGTTATCAGGTTCAGCTACCGCGAGAAGTGCCGCCTTAGAAGGCACGGCGATAGGGCCTGGAGGAAGACCTGGAAACTTACGAGTATTGTAAAGACTATTTACCGCCAAGATATCTGCGTTAGTAGCAGTGGTGCGATCGATACCGACAATATCCGCAGCATAAGTCGAAGTCACATCGGAACCCAGTGCAATCCCCTGCCTCAAGCGATTCTGAAAAACCATCGAGACACCTGGCATATCTTCAGTATGAGCTTCTTTTTGAATAATGGAAGCAAGAATAATTCCCCGACGCAAAGATAAACCTCTGGCCTTAAATTTTTCTTCAAGTTGATTCGAAACTACGACATCGTTGAATTGATTCAAGATAGTTGTAATGACATTCTCGAGTTTTTCATGGTTGTAAAATTGATAAGTTTCTCCATAGAGATACCCCTCAAGTGCCAACTTTACAGGAATTTCTGGGTTAGAAAGTTTAGTTTCGTCAGCATAGAGACCTTTTAAGACAGGGTTGTCATAGTGCTTAGTGAGGGCCTGGTTAATTTCCTCTTCGGAATAGCCGAGAGTGCGGAACTGATGAATGATGCCAGTTTGTGATTTACCTTTATCACCGAGTAGGTTCGTGCCTGGCAAAATCGTCAAATTAAAAACATCAGAAGAGACTACGCCATTCACTAATTGTTTAGCGATGGCACGAGCTGACATGGTTTTACGAAAACTGTATTTACCGGTTTTTAGTTTGGCGTGAAGATTATTAATACGTGCATAAAGCTCAAAAGCAAAAGGATTTCTAATCAAATCAGCTTGTTTAAGGTCACTAGCGATTTGCTTAACTGATTCCCCGGCGCTAACTTCGATGGTTTGATATTCGCAGACTGAATTCGCCTCTTTTTCATTAGATTCAGCGGCGGCCTTGGCGGAATCAAAACGGCAATTAGCCGAAGAGACCGGTTGTAAGGAATACCAATAATACCCACCACCAAATAGCCCCGCAAGAAATAGCAAAATAAAGAATGAGAGTAAGATACGTTTAACTTTTTTCATAGGTTTTTCCGAGCTTTTGGCTGGCCTGGGAGACTCCGAAGATTCAGACTCCGATTTGATGGGCTCATTAATAATAGATTGAACTTCTGGGGAACCGAGTGTGGCAGCAGGACTAAAGGACGGGCTTATCGCGGTGGCAGGACTCGCTAGTTGATTGGGGATTTTGACTGCAGAATTTTGGGCAAGTTTAGCGGCATAATTTTCGATAAAATCCTGCAAGATAATACTGGCAGCCTCGGCATCGATTTCGCCTTTTTCAAAATTCTTTTTGCGCTTTTTCAGACGCTCTTCAGCCATTACGGAAGTGAGCGATTCGTCTTGAAAGTAGATACGGGCGCCTGGCATCGAGGCAGCGAGAGTATCGGCAAATTTGCGCGCATAGGCAGACTGGGCAGTTTCATTGCCGTCATTACTACGAGGTAGGCCCACGACGAAAAAATTCGTATCATTCAGTCTGGCAATACGGAGAATTTCCGGAATTTCTTGACCATTCACCAAGACATAGCCGTTCGGAATAGCGATGCGAACAGAGGTGTCCGCTTTCGCTACGCCGATACGCTTAGTGCCCACATCTAAACCAATAATGCGCATTAGTTCTCTACCGTAATTTTAATTGATACTTTATTAGCGTCGTTTGGAATTTGGCGAACCCATGGGAAGGAAGTATTCACTTCAACATCGGAAACGCCATTGATGGATTTAATTAAAGTAGTCACTTCGCCAACTTTTTTGCCGAGGGATTTTTCAAGTACAGATTGTTCGGTGACTTCTGGACCAGTTTTCAAGGTAGCTTTAATCTTAGCAGTTACGGAATTATTATTGTTTTGGAATTTTTCAATGAAGATATTGCCAGTTTCGTAGATTTTCTGATCACTACCGAGACGAGTAGAAACCACAGACTTAACATATTCCTCAATTGCCGCCTTATCAACATAATTTACACTATAAGTAGTTTTGGCCGTGAGCTTAGCCTTGCCATTCTCTGTCGGCTGGTCGACGGCAGGGCTGGAAGTCGGATCGGCGGTAACTTTTTTGTAGCTATCTTCAATTTTAATATCGTCAGAAGGCACTTTTTCGAATAATTCCTCTTTTATACCATCAGCTTCGGTCAATTTTCCCTTAGCCTTGGTAATATCAGAAGCGGTGACAATTTTTTGAATCTTATCGGTACCACCTTTAAATGCGGAATTAGCATAGCCCTCAACTCCAGCCACAGAAGATTGCCAGCCGGAGCTTACAGCTTCAATATTATACTTCGCGCCACCCTCGATTGCGGTAGCTTTCACGGTTTTAGCCACCTGACATTTACCACTGTGGCGACCGGCGTCACAATTCGAGATTGAGCCATCCCAAGAAATCTTGACCTCTTGATTAGTTAAGAAGTTAAGGTTACGGTAGGCAAAAGCGGAACCTTGAGGGACAGTCGCAACATCTGGCCTAGAAGCTGTAGCCGTAGTAGTCGACATGTCGAAAGTAGCGATGAGGCGTAATTCACCAGTAGCCTTATCACCAACGTTTTTCTCACCAGTAGCTTCAAATTCAACCTCAGAGTTCTTCTCGAGACTCGCGGTTTCGAGGAAGAATTTACCATCTTTCGAGACGGCTTGCTTGGCATCAGTCACAAAAGAAACATTTTCGGAGAAATTCTCGGCGATGGTTTTAATTTTGACAGAAATCTTGGCAGCAGGTGCTAAGATAAAGGCCCAAACAAAACTTCCAATCAAAAGAACCGCAGCCACTACACCGATAATAATACGGTTTTTCAAGGAGTCGAGAGTGAGAATCTTTTTAGGCTGATCACTAGAGTCTTCTTCATCTTCAGAATTCTTCGCGAC
>CALKRO010000041.1 GCA_937990205.1 uncultured Candidatus Saccharibacteria bacterium
GAAGGTGACGGATATGCGCTCTATGTTTAATGGTATGACCAACTTAGTGTCACTGAATATTAGTAGTTTTAATACTAAGAATGTCGAAAATATGTCTGGTATGTTCTCGCTGTTGCGAAAAATTGAACATCTAGACCTTAGTCATTTTAGAACCGACAAGGTGACAAATATGGGGTCAATGTTCTATCAAATGACAGCATTAAAAACGATCAATCTTTCTCATTTTAATACAGCAAATGTGACCGACATGTCTAGTATGTTTTCAATGGATGATAACTTAACAGAGTTAGATTTAAGATCATTCACTACGCCAAAGGTGGAAAATTTTGGGTATATGTTCGCGAGTTTTACTACAGATAATCGATTGACTAGAATCTATACTTCAGGTGACTGGGATACTTCTCGAGCTATTGCTGCTGGAACCAGTGCGCCTAGGAATATGCTAATATTTGCTAATCGCGTGAATTTAGTGGGAAACAATGGCTGGTCTTCATCTACTCCAAATAATGTTGGGCTTGAAGCTCTCCGTATTGATCGTCCAGGAGCTCCAGGTTATTTTACGCTTAGATCGTAAACCCCTCACATCTCGACAAAACGCTAATTTTTTGTTATAATACCTGATTGATTTAAGTATGGTAAATGGGACTAAAAACGTGGAAGAACTAACAAAAAATAAGGGGCTACTCTCTCCGGGCGGTAAAGCGCTTCTGAAGGATAATCCAGATAATTACATCAAGATTCGTGGTGCTAGGCAGAATAATCTTAAAGATATCGACCTCGATATTCCACGCGATAAACTCGTGGTGATTACCGGGCTTTCTGGTTCTGGTAAATCTAGTCTTGCCTTCGACACAATTTACGCTGAAGGTCAACGTCGTTATGTCGAATCACTCTCCTCTTATGCACGTATGTTTCTCGGTGTAATGGATAAACCAGACTTCGATACTATTACCGGGCTTTCGCCAGCCATTTCTATCGACCAAAAATCTACTTCCAGGAACCCTCGTTCTACTGTCGCTACCGTCACGGAAGTCTATGATTATCTGCGTCTACTTTTTGCGCGTGTCGGCGTGCCGCATTGTCCGATTTGTCACCGTGAAGTTTCGAAGCGTTCCGTGGAGGATATCGTCAATGAAGTCATGAAGCTTCCGATTGGTTCCAAATTGATGCTACTAGCGCCAATCGTCCAGCAGAAAAAAGGTGAATTTCTCCACATCTCCGAACAATACCTCCAAAAAGGTTTTTCTCGCGTGCGCGTGGATGGTGTGGTTTATGCCCTAGATGAATTTCCGACCCTTGAAAAACAGGAACGTCACGATATCGAACTAGTAGTCGATCGCTTCATTTTGAACCCAGAACTTTATTCTCGTATTTCTAGTTCCATTGAGCAGGCTCTCGAGCTTGGTCAGGGCTTAATCATGCTGCTTAAGATTAATGACAATTCTTCCACGATTGAAGGGAAGAATCTCGGCAAAACTAATACCGAAGTTCTTACTTATTCCCAGCGTTACGCCTGTCCAGTCCACCCAGATGAATTGATTCCAGAGCTCGAGCCACGTCTATTTTCCTTCAATGCTCCACAAGGTGCCTGTCCGACCTGTACTGGTCTTGGTACGCGCATGGAAATCGACCCGAATCTCGTATTTAATCAAAATCTCACCATCGCCGAGGGCGGTATTCGTCCATTCAATCGCGTGCAAAGTGACTCTTGGTGGCTCAAACGTCTCTCGGCGGTGGCTGCGCGCCATGGTTTTTCGATTCATGTACCAATTCGCGAACTCACCGAAGAACAAAAACATTTAA
>CALKRO010000042.1 GCA_937990205.1 uncultured Candidatus Saccharibacteria bacterium
AATGAGATTATATGCAAGGCCAAAAATCGCAGCCACGGAACCTCACGGGGGGGGGGGGGTTTAAATGGGAATTCAAGTTTCTCGGTTTATTTTTGGCTTTTATTTCTTTTTCTAATTTGATTTTTAGTAATAATACATTTGCTTTATATACTCCGACACTTTCAGCCTCGGTGGATAATTCTGCGGTATCCGTGAACGGAAATCAGGTGATAAATTCAGCTTCACAAACTTCGGAACTGCCAATTCAAGTAACAGTGAATACGAATAATAAAACTGGTTACACGGCAACTTTAAATACTGAGACGGATGAGACGGCTCTAGTTAATGTTGGTTCAGTGAGTGGGGCGAAAATTAATTCAATTGATACAAATAAATCACTTACGAATTTTTCGGAAAATAGTTGGGGATTTTTGAGTCCTTTAAATGGAAATTATCAACCGATCCCAGGTCTTTCTAATTCGGTAAATCTTTTTAGTACTGCCGCGAAAACTTTCGGCAATGAAAGTTTTGATTTTAAAATTGGCATGAAATTATCAGATAATCTCGAATCAGGGAATTATACGAATAAACTGGTGATTTCGGTGGTTTCGAATCCGTATGAAAGAAGGGCGGTGATGACGACCGGGAAGGATTTTAATCGAAAAGTGGATTCGATTGTTGCGAGCCTAAGCAATGATGACGGTTGGGGAAATAAGGAGAGTGTGAATTATATCTATAGAAATACCTTACCGTTTAATCCTTTCCCGACTGAAGCGATAAATGTTGAGGATGATGCTTCTTCGGATTATCCGATTAAAATTTGGTACGATGCGGCGAGTAAGATTCTATTTTATTGGACTGAAGCAGATAAGATCTTTCTAAATAAAGATAGTAGATATATGTTTAGAGGTTTTACAGAGGCTAATTATATTAATACTTCAATATTTGATACATCAGAAGTAGAAGATATGGCTTACTTTTTCTATAAGATGAATAATTTACAGTCATTAGATTTATCTAAATTTAATACGGAAAAAGTGACCGACATGACGGGAATGTTTGCTTATGTGAATAGTCTAAAAAAGTTAGATCTTACTAATTTTAATACTTCAAAAGTGACAAATATGAGCGCGATGTTTCATAGTATGTCTAATTTGGATGAATTAAAAATCTCATCTTTTAATACAGAAAATGTAACTAATATGAATGGGATGTTTTATGGCGTGAATAAATTAGCGACACTTAATCTTTCGAATTTTAACACGAGTAGTGTGGAGAATATGAGTTTCATGTTTCATGGCATGGGCAGTTTAGAAAACCTAAATCTTTCCAGTTTTAATACTAGAAAGGTGAATGATATGTCCAACATGTTTAATGCCGCAACAAAGTTAAAGACATTGGATCTTACGTCTTTTAATACAGTGAATGTAAAAAGTATGTATGGGATGTTTTATAATATGCATAATCTTGAAACACTATTAATTCCTAATTTTAATACTGAAAATGTCACTAGTATGAATAGGATGTTCTATGGTGTGATGAAAATAAATAGTCTTGATTTGTCTAATTTTAATACCAGTAAAGTTACCGATATGGACAGTATGTTTGCATATATGCCAGGTTTGACTAACATTAATCTTTCGTCATTTAATACGGAAAATGTTGAAGATATGAGCGATATGTTTAGAGATTCGAATAATTTGGTGACCATTGATTTATCGTCGTTTAATACTAAAAAAATAAAAGACATGAGTTATATGTTTTCTGTAAGTAATTCACCACAAAGATTAAAAACTATTTATGTGAGTGATAATTTTGTTGTAGACAATGTCACTAATTGGGATTACGTTTTTGCGGGTCAAGTAACATTACGTGGTGGTAGCGGTTCATATCTTAATAATCCGTCTGCTGCGGATAAAACTTGGCTGCGTATTGATGATCCAGTCAGTGGGCGTCCAGGATATTTTACTAGAAAATCTTAGAGAAGAATGTCGCATACCTTTTATCGGACC
>CALKRO010000043.1 GCA_937990205.1 uncultured Candidatus Saccharibacteria bacterium
TATGGTTTTAAAATTAAACCAAATCGTTGGGAGTTTAACAATCAAAAATTATAGAGATAAATCACGATTTTTGGCGTGTTTCTTTGTCGCAGAAATGACACAAAAAATAACCCTCTATTGATCTAAGGGGTTATAATGGGCGTTCATAGACTATAAAATATATTAAAAAAATCTTATAAACCGTCTTGGTGGATCTTACTGGGCTCGAACCAGTGACCTTACGAATGTGAATCGTACGCTCTAGCCAACTGAGCTAAAGATCCATGACTTCTCTATTATAATATATCTTTTCACTTTTCACAAAAAAATAAGGCCATTTGGCCTTATTTTGGACTTAAGCTTCAGCTTTTTCTGCTTTTTTCTCAGCTTCTTTCATCTGCTTAGCAGCTTTGTTGGCGAGAGCCTGTTTCAAAGCTTCTGCCTTCATAGCACGAGCCTTGAAGCGGTCAACGCGACCTTCGGTATCGATAATCTTCTCTTCACCAGTAAAGAATGGGTGAGAAGCCGAAGAAATTTGAACCTTCACGAGTGGATATTCATTTCCATCGGTCCACTTGATAGTCTCTTCGCTCTTAGCGGTAGACTTAGTCAAGAAAGAAAAGTTCGCAGCGTCATCAGCAAAAACCACAAAGCGATAATCTTTTGGATGCAATTCTTGTTTACTCATAATTAGTCACCATTTTATCAGATACTCGCGGTTTTTTCAATAGGGAATTAGCTTTACAGAATCCACCTCTTATGTTAAGATAAAAAAGTAATTAATTTAATGAAACAGCTTCATCCGTTTTCCTGAAGACAAGATGAAGTGAAGGGAAAGGAAAACATGTCCAAGACTATCGACATGAAAGAACTCCTCGAAGCAGGAGCTCACTTTGGTCACAAGACCTCACGTTGGCACCCAAAAATGGCTCAATACATCCATAGCAAGCGCCAAGACACTCACATTATTAATCTTGAAAAGACCGTAGCTGGCCTCGAAGAAGCCCTCGCTCTTACCAAGAAAATCGCTAAAGACGGCAAGAAAATTCTTTTCGTTGGCACCAAAAAGCAACTCAAAGCCATTGTTAAAGAAGCTGCTGAATCTGTCGACATGCCATACGTTACCGAACGCTGGGTTGGTGGTACTCTGACTAACGTCGAAACCGTTAACCGCCAAATCAAGAAGGTTAAGGATCTCGAACGCCGCATGAAGACTGGTGAACTCGAAGCTCGCTATTCCAAGCTCGAAGTTCAACGCTTCCAAGAAGAAATTGCCGTACTTAACACTCGTTACGGTGGCATCAAAGACATGACCGACCAACCAGCCGCCATCATTGTCACTGATGCTTGTGAAGATAAGAATGCTATCAAGGAAGCTAAAACTCTTCACATCCCAGTGATCGCCATCTGCGATACTAATGTCGACCCAACCGATATCGACATCGTCATTCCAGCTAACGACGATTCCACCAAGGCTGAAAAACTCATCCTTGATTACTTTGTCGAAGCTATCAAATCCGCCAAAAACTAATTTTCATCTATTAAGGAGATAAAAATGGCAGAAATTACCATTGAAAACATCAAAAAACTCAAAGAATTATCCGGTGTAGGTCTTACCGACGCTAAAAAAGCTCTTGTCGAAGCCGATGGCGATTTTGACAAAGCTCTCAAGGCTATGCGTGAAAAAGGTCTCACTAAGGCTGAAAAGCGTGGCGACCGTGAAACTCGCGAAGGTATCGTCGACGCTTACATTCACGACGGCCGCCTCGGCGCTATCATCGAAGTGAACTGTGAAACTTCTTTCGTCGCGAATACCGATGAATTTAAAGATCTTGCTCACAAACTTGCTATGCAAGTTGCTTCTATGGCTCCACTTTACGTTTCTGAGGAAGATATCCCAGCTGAGACCATGAAGGCCAAAATGGAAGAATTTGAAGCCAATTTCAAAGGCCCAGAAAACATGAAGGAACAAATCCTTTCTGGCCAAGTCAAAAAAGCTTTCTCTGACAAAGTTTTGATGCTTCAACCTTACATCCTTGATGATTCTAAGACTGTCGCAGAATTCATCAAAGAAATGATTGCTAAAACTGGTGAAAACATCACCGTCAAGCAATTCAAGCGCATCGAACTTGGCGTCACTGAATAAATAATTTATTCAAACCTAAAAATAGAATAGGCGAAAAACCTATTCTATTTTTCTTGTGCTAAAATAGATATATGAATATTTTATTTGGTGCTTTTATCGGCCTTATCGCCCTCACATTACTCGTCGTCATTCATGAATTTGGCCACTTCATTATGGCTAAAAAATCCGGTGTCAAAGTCAATGAATTCGGTATCGGTCTCCCCCCACGCAAGCTCGCCTGGCTTCACCTACCAGCCAAAGAAGTCCAAAGATTCTATGACAGTCTTAAATCAGAATCTAAAGCCAAAGTTAATCAAAAACGTCTCCAAAAACTTCTCACCATGGGGAAGGACAAGATTAAACAAGATAAATATGTCTGGTTTTTCATTCCTAGTACCGAATATAAAAATGATCCACTCTATAAACAAGATTATTTAATTTTCAGCATTAACCTCCTCCCACTCGGTGGCTTCTGCACCATGGATGGGGAATCAGACGCTGAAACCAAACCTCATACTTTTGGTGCCACTAACTATCTTCAAAAAACCGCGATTCTTTTCGGTGGCGTTACTATGAACTGGCTCTATGGCATCCTAATTTTTACCATTCTTGCCGTTACCGGCATGCCACAATTTATGAATAACCAGTTCAATATCAATGAAAAGGCACATTTCACTATGCCAAAAATCTATATCGATAAG
>CALKRO010000044.1 GCA_937990205.1 uncultured Candidatus Saccharibacteria bacterium
TTGTCTTCAGGCTCTTCTGGCGGTTTCGGTGACTCGGAAGGGTCTGGATTGGTGGAGTCATTCGGATTACTTGGACTACTTGGGCTGCTCGGATTGCTCGAACCGTTTGTCTTATTGGGGTCGCCTGAATTGCTTGGATTATCTGAACCTTCCGAATCGTCGGCTTTATCTGGTTCGCTATCCTTGATTGGGATGTTTTGCTCTTCGGTTTTATAAATCCTAGCGTCATCGCCGATATGATGGATTAAAATATGATGAGCTTTGGTTGGATCGAGTTTGTCAAAATTTAGACTGTCGCTGGAAGTGAACCCTTGAGCCACACCGTCAATAACCAGTAGCTTCTGTTTGGTTTCATGGTGATAATTTGGGTCAGAAATTTTAGTCGGAAGTGGGGTGATTTCAGCACGCCATTTACGGCCTTTAAATTCAAGCTCGACGATTTTTGGCCTTAAATCTTCGAATTCGACAAATTTAGTTGCATAATGCTCAGGATCTTGTTGCAGGCGAAGTGGTCGATCGGTGTAGGTGTTGGTGATACTGAAATTATTTCCGTCGAAGGTTACAGTATAGGTTGGAATATCGCCATTTTGAGCACGAGTCTTTGGTTTATTCTCCACTAGTTCTAATTTTTCATCGATGAATTTTTCACTGGCAGCGTTACTAAAATAGTGACCATGCATATCAAGGGCGAAATTATAAACTGAACTGGTGTATTCTGGTCTGCCGCCATCGCCATTGATAATAAACGGTGTAAGATGTTTAGCCTCTAAAAGATATTTAAGTTTTTGTATATATTCTCCACTAGCGTAATCGAAATAGATTTCGGCTGGAGTAGAGAGAATGAAACCTTTAGTGGTGTCGTGTTGAAGTTTTTGTTCGGACGAAATTTGATAGATTGCTTGATAGAGGTCAATGATCGATGTGTTTTTTACGGAGGTATTAGACTCGTCGTAATGTTGTTTTAGTTGCTGCTCTAACTGAAGTAGATTGTCGGTGTTGGTATTAAAATCTGTAATTTTTTGATATTTGGCAAAACCATGATGGTCGGTAGCGAAATCTACTTTATAGATATGAAAAAGTGCATGCCTATGTTTTCTGGCTTCGATATTGCTAATTAGTTTTTTGTATTGCAAAGACAAGGCGGCTGGATTGGCTTTATTAAAATTAATGGCGACAATATATTCATGATCAATACTGTTGATTTTTGGATGAGCCAAACGATCCTGGAGTTGCTTAATAAAATATGGCGAATAACCAACATTTAGAGTGCCAGGTTTTGCGAGTTTTTTGGCGCCATGTAGAATTTGACCAACTATATGTGCAGATTCGGCGTAAGCATCGCGGTCTGCATAGGCAAGATGCCCTGAAATAAGGTTTTGATGGATAAACTGGAATTTTCCGAGATTGATTTCGGAAAATCCTAGTGGATCAAAGAAGCTGCCGCACATAAAATCACCGGAATTGCACCAAGTGCCAATTTTTTCGGAGAATTTGGTGTTTGGTAGATAAGGTTTTTGCGCTCCCAGAATACCATGTTCTACGTCGCAATCGGGGACATTAATGCGATAATCGGAATGTATGCCATGATAACATGGTTTGTCCTTGCCTTCTCCTTCTGGGAGATGTAATTTAGGATCGCCGAATGTTGAGAGGTAGATAATTTTTTCGGGATCAAGTGTGCGAATGGCGCGACTCATCACGATGGCACCTTGAGAATAGCCACCGAGAATAAATTTAGTATTCGGACAGCGATGGATAATATCGTGATATAGTGTGTGCATCTCATTGATGCCCGTCGTTACACTGTTGTTAAAATAATCATTTTTGCCAGTATGAATATAGGTATCGGCAATTGCTCCGAGATTTTCCACGCTTACGGCTGGATATTGATATTTATACTGATTCGATTCTCCGAGGTCATAAAAATCGTAGGATTTATTTGCTGATTGTAATACCCCGCTAAGATTTGTTTTAAATTTTTGATAATTAATATTGGTCTTAGCTTTTTCTCCTGAACCTCGAGCGAAGACGGCTTGAATATCCCTGCATTCAACGGCTTTCGAATTGACAGAGGCTAGTGGCGTTAGACTAGTAATGCATATAGCTAAAGCACTGGAAAAATAGAGAAAGCGCGGAGTTTTCTGTGGTATTTTCGGTTTGGATTTAGGTTTTTTACAAACAACAAAATGAGACTGTCTGGATGAGGACATAATTTCCTTTCTATTTTGTATTTTCGGTAAAAGTTCTAATTTGATTATTGGCTGAAATGCAAAATAAGACAAGTGAAAATGAGTAAAAATGATGGAAAAATGAACTTTCTTCCCTGTTATTTTAAGAAAAAATTAGTTAAGCATAAGCAAGTTATGCGGTGGATGATATGCGATGGGCGATTAACGCTATACAAAAAAATAGAGCTAAAATATTCGATAGGATAAAAATATGAGTTTAAGATTGGAGCTTTGGTAAAACTAGCTCCGCGATTTTTTTTGGTGTCTCGTAGTTGATGAGATGTCCAGCTCCAGGAATGAAGCTCACTTCGGCATGAAATTTTTTGGCAATTTCTTTTACTTTGCGAGATGAATTCATGCGGTC
>CALKRO010000045.1 GCA_937990205.1 uncultured Candidatus Saccharibacteria bacterium
TGGATAAAATTATTACGCCGCATGCGCGCAATAAAATTAAGCAGCAATTAAATCGCACGATTCAAATGGTGATGGGTGGGGAAGTGAATAAAAAATAAGCCCCTTATGCTATAATTAAGCATATGAGAAAACAGAAGTTGAAATCGCGAACGAGTTTGATTCAAGGTCTCTGTTTTTTGGTGTTTGGTTTGATTGTGATTCAGCTATTTCGCTTACAGGTGGTAAATCATAAAATTTATGCTGCAAAAGCGAATCAGCAACAGATTATGAAGTCGACAATTTTTGCCAAGCGCGGGGAAATTTATTTTCTAGATGGTGACACGCCGGTGCCAATTGTGATGAATAAAAAAACCTATACAATTTCGATTGATCCCAGTTTGGTGGTGAAAAAACGAGAGGAAATTACCAAAAAAATTGATGAAATAGTAGGGGCTTATCGTGTCAAAACGGGCTGGGATGAGGTTTTTGCGGATCCGGAGCGTAAATATTTTGTGGTGGCGAAAAATGTGCCATATACGGAGACAAATAACCTAAAAAAGGCGGATTTGGTCGGAGTTTATGAACAGGAAACCACGACGCGGGTTTACCCAGAAGGGGAAATGGCGGCACAGGTTTTGGGCTTCGTGAATCAAGATGGTGAAGGTCAATACGGAGTAGAGGGTAGCCTAAACAAGGAATTAACGGGGGAAAATGGATTACTGAAAACCGTGAAAGATTCGAATAATGTGCCGCTGACGATCGGTAATGAAAATGTGAAAATTCCGGCAAAAGATGGGAAGAACTTAGTGCTGACGATTGATCGCAATATTCAGAAAAAAGCGGAAGAAGCAGTCGATGAAGTGACGAAAAAATTCAACATCACTTACGGGTCGGCAATTGTGATGAATCCGGCGACCGGACAAATTTTGGCGATGGCAGGTAAACCAGGTTATAATCCGGCAGAATACGCCAAAGTAACGGATGCGAAGGTTTTTCAGACCGATGTGACGATGAATGCTTTTAACTCAGCTTCAGTCTGTAAGACTTTTGCGATTGCGGCGGCGATTGATTCTGGAGTGATGACGCCAGAGACGACTTATTACAATACGGATAGATTAGTGATTGACGGTTGGCCAATTGAGAATGCGATTAAGGGGCATACCGGGGAAATTTCCATGCAAACCGTTTTGACCTACTCATTAAACACGGGTTCGATTCAGGCTTTGAAGCTGCTAGGTGGTTCGGCTTCGGAAATTACTTACCAAGGTAAGGAAAAGCTTTATGATTATTACCATAATCGCTTTAATTTAGGAAAATATACGGGGATTGAATTGCCAGAGACAAAGGGGTCGATTGTGCCACCAAATGATATTGATGCGACGGATGCGAGGTATGCGAATATAACGTTCGGGCAGAGCTTGGATCTCTCGATTATTCAAGTAGCTTCAGCTTTTTCGGCGGTGGTGAATGGTGGGGAATATTATCGTCCGACTTTGATTGCGGGTGAAATGAAGGATGGTAAGTTTGTGCGAACAGAACTCGCGAAGGCGGATCATGATGCGTTAAATAAGAATGATACGAGCAGAACGATGCGCCAAATGTTACATACGGGCCGTCTAGTTTTTCCGAATGTGAAGGGGTATGACGAGGATTATTATGTGGGTGGAAAAACCGGTACGGCGCAGACTGTGAAAAATGGCAAATATAGTTTCGATGAAACGATTGGTACTTATGTGGGTTTTGGGGCGAAGTCTCTAGAGGAAACACCAGACTATGTGATTATGACGAAGGTTTGGAGTGATAACCGAAAACTCGATGGCGGGATGAATGCGAAGCCGATTTTTGATGAGATATCGAAGTATATGATAAACTATAATAAAGTCAGGAGGTAAGGCGTGGGGAATTTAGATAATAATGCATTATATGGTTTACTGTTGTCGCTCGGTACCTTTTTGCTTTCGATGTTTTTGACGCCTTTTTACACTCACGTAGCTTATAAATATCATTTTTGGAAGAAGCAAAAAAAGACCACGGTTTCGGGTGATGGCCTGCCGATTATGACGAAACTGCATGCGCATAAATTCAAGCGAGTATTTCCAACGATGGCGGGGATTATCGGGGTGATTTCTGTAACAGTGGTGACACTGATTTGTAATTTCGATCGTGCACAAACGTGGCTACCGATTTTTGGTTTCTTGGGCGGGGCGATTGTGGGCTTGATTGATGACGGGATTAATGTCTTTGGCTCAGGTGAGGGTGCGGCTGGGCTGCGTGCGCCAATTAAGTTTGCGATGATTACTGTGGTGAGTTTGGTGTTAGGTTGGTTTTTTGCCTATAAGTTAGGCTGGACGAGTATCCACATTCCATTTGCGGGTGATATTGAAATTGGCGGAGTAGTAATGGTGGGGTTATTTACTTTTGCGGTGGTGGCGACCTCAAATGCAGTGAATATTTCGGATGGATTAGATGGGTTGGCGGGGGGTCTTGCGATGATGGCCTATGGTGCGTTTGGTACGATTGCGCTATTTCGTGGCCAAGTTTATCTATTTGCTTTTTGTATGACCGTAGTGGGATGGCTGTTCTCTTATGTTTGGTTCAATGTGCCGCCAGCACGTTTTATGATGGGCGATGTGGGGTCGT
>CALKRO010000046.1 GCA_937990205.1 uncultured Candidatus Saccharibacteria bacterium
TTCACGAAGGTCCCATTACCAAGGAATTGAAGGCTAAAAACCTTACCTTCGCGATCGGTCCCCAAACCGGCGATTATTTAGCGGAAATTCATCAGAAGCATCCTATCGACTGGTATGTCCATACTTCAGCCATCACCGAGTCTCATCCCGAATATCAACGTGCCAAAGCTCTTGGTCTGAAAATTAGTAAACGCGATGAATTGATTGAAACCCTTGTTGAGAAACATCATCTGAAAATGGTGGCCGTCGCCGGCACTCATGGCAAAACTACTACCACGGCGATGTTAATTTGGCTTAGTCAAAAACTCGGCTTAAAGGCTTCTTATATGGTCGGCTCCACTCTCAGTTTTGCTCCCTCTGCGAAATATGATTCAGGTGATCAATTCTTACTCTATGAAGCCGATGAATATGATCGAAATTTTCTGGCTTTTCATCCTTGGCTCTCACTTATTACTTTTGTTTCCTATGACCATTCAGATATTTTTGCTACCGCAGCTGAATATCAAGAGGCCTTTTTGAAATTCGAATCCCAGAGTAAGCACCTCATTTTTGGCCCACATGCCAATCTTCACCACGCCGAGCTTCTCTCTGATAAATATCCAGATGTTGTCTTAATGTCGGATAGTGAATTAATGTTGCCAGGTGAAGCGCGCCGTCTCGATGCCACCCTCGCCATTAAAGCGGTTCAGCGAATTCTTGAATCGCTCGGTCTCGAGGTTAATTATGTTGAAATTATTCAGGCGATCAATCAATTCCCGGGTGTCGGACGTCGTTTTGAGCGCCTAGCTGACGGTCTTTATTCCGATTACGCGCATCATCCTGAAGAAATTCGCGCTACCATTAATGTTGCTCTCGAGGAAGCCAAGCGTACCCAGAAAAAAGGCGTGGTGATTCTTTATCAGCCACATCAAAATATTCGCCAGCACGAATTCTTTGACGAATATCAGGATATCTTTCATGGCATCGAAAAACTTTATTGGCTGCCAACCTATCTTTCACGCGAAGATCCTAAATTAAAAATCCTTACCCCAAGTGATTTTCTTAATTCACTGGATAATCCTGAAATCGGTACCGCAGTTAAACTAGACGATGTGCTTTTTGCCAAGCTTCGTCAAGATCTTGCCGATAATTACCTGGTCATCTTAATGTCTGCCGGTGATGCCGACCCATGGCTCCGCCAAAAGTTCTTATGATATAATTAAACTCAGTATGGGTGGTGTTTTGAAGCAGGAGCGTCAGGAAGACAAGAGAAAGCGCTTTTTGACCTTCTTAAAACAGATTAAGACCTGGCAATTATTTTTAAGTTTATTGCCATTACTTTTTCTTTCCGCCACTTTCTTGCGTTTTGATCATCTAAAAATGATGGACTTAAAAACTAAGGTCGAAAAAGCTGACGAGGGTAAGGCTGCCGACGGCACCGACCTTCCACAGGCTGAAATCGATCAAAACATCCGCACCGCCCTGAAAAACCTGCGAGATTTTAGCTCTTCTCACACCATCGTGAATTTCGTTGAAAAAAATGGTCACACCACTCTGACCTTCGGTACTGGTCCAATTTATCTGGAGCATCAATATAATCGCCAGGCCACCGTTGCCTTACGTGAAGCCGAGTCTAAGCTTAGCCAAAATCCCGACGCTAACCCTAATGGTAATATCTTCGCCAAAGCTATGGAAACTTGTAAGCCGCAGGCTATCCGTAATGGCTGGGGCTGGAACAGTCCGGGTTATCTTAACTGTATGACTGGCGTGATTAATAGTTATCCAGCCACCGACAAACTCACTACTAATCTCACTGCGGATCTACCACCTACCGCGCTTTATCGCTATGATTTCGTTTCGCCGATTTGGACCCCAAGCCTCTCTGGAATTACGGTTATGCTTTGTGTTATTATTATCATTACTATCGTGATTCGTCTAATTATTTTTGCCTTCCTTCGTCTTGCTCTTCTATTTTTGAAATAATTCCTCAAAAATTCCCTACCACCTTTCCAGATTACCACCCCTGTTAAAAGCATAAAAGTTTTCCCACCCCTATTTCACCCCCATAAAATCTCTTGACACTTATCTTTATCTAATCTAATATAAAACTATACTTATTTAAAGGAGGACAAATGGCCTATAGTCATAAAAACAGCAAGGGAATTACCTACTACCTACACAAGTCAGAAGTAACCCTTCGCGGTGGTAAGCCACAAACTATCTATTTCTTCACCAAGACTGAGAACAACCCTAAGGGTACCCCAGTTGATCTTCCAGAAGATCGCGTTGTCAACGAAAACCCACGCAACGGTTTCTTGACTCTTTCCAAGAAGAAATAATCTTCAAACGATTATAAAATCCCCTAAATCAAATTAGGGGATTTTTTATCGAAATAAATTAAAACTTAAAATAAAAGCTAAATCCTAAACAAGAACCTCATCCATTGGTGAAAATTCGAGTTGTCTCGTTCCTGTTTGTTCGAACTAAACTTCTGATTGGCGTGTTTTTGCTTCGCGATATCGCTATTAATCGGCAACATTACCATAGTCTCACCGCTAGCTTTTTTATCCTGTAATTTTCGCGCCATCAGTTCCTGATATTCTTCGGAAGCATAGTATTGATTTTCTAGCTTCATATTTGAAACTTTAAGTTCCATTAGTTGTTTTTCTTGCAACTTCGTATTCAAAGTCTGTTGCAGGTTCCAATTTTTTGTAATCGATTGCACGGAAAAATAAAGCAAAAACACAAACATCGTCGGTAGCAACAAAAACATAATTCGCTCTTTACTAAATAAAGAGTGTTTTACCCAGTAACGCAACTGATTAAGTTTCAGATGTAATTGAATTTTGTTATTTGTTTTCATAATTAGAATTCTCAAGAATATCTGGTGCCACCCTAATCCTTTCCCCTATTATAGCATTTTATGATAAAATAAAACTACCTTGGGGGCGTAGCTCAGGGGTTAGAGCAGGCGGCTCATAACCGCTTGGTCGTTGGTTCGAGCCCAACCGCCCCCACCATAAAGCTCCTGTGGAGCTTTATGGAACGGCAAACTTGCGAGCTGTGCGAGCAAGGAAGACGTACCATTGATCTCTAGTAGAGATTAATTGTAACGGCAAACTTGCGAACTACTTCATTCGGCATCCTTAGCCGATTTTTTATGCCGAAATCTAAAATCGCGTTATAAATTTTTCACCAATTCCAAAACACGATTTTCTCGCTCGACCGTATATTTTTCAATCGGTTCACCTTGAAAATTATTATTCGCCCGAATGGCTTCGTCTATTGACACAAATTTTAAGACAAATCCCAACTCTTTTTCGCCGTCGTCCAGACTTTGTATACCGATCTCATTCTCAGTCTCGCATAAATAATAGTAATTATATTGCACCAAAATCACATCTTTGCCATCTTTTTGCATCTTTTGTGTTCGCAAAACCTCGCCAAATTCTCGCACTGATTCGGGCTTCAAAATCATTCCGGTTTCTTCTTTAATTTCTCGTTTCAAGGTTTCAATATGGGTCTCATTACCCTCGATTCCACCACCCGGAAATTTATAAAAATGATATTTCTCGCTATAAATCATTGCCACCTTCCCGTTTTGATCTAAAATAATCCCGCGTACCGACGGGCGATAAAATTTTTCTAAATTCGAATCATAATCTTTTAGATCAATCGTAAAAAGTCGCTGCATAATCCTATTGTAACACCACCCCTGCTATTAACCATAAAAGAATATTATCAATACTCCACGAGTGCTTTTTGACAAAGTGATGCTTAGCTGTAACAAACATTGACAAAATAACATAAACATGATACAATACAAGAACTAATTCAATAGTGGATTAGATAGTCCAACCCATTTTACGAATGTATCTGGGTAGCACATTTAAAGGAGGTTCGTATGAACAACTCAACAAGCAAGAACGTAACTAACCATTATGAGATCTTTAGTGGTCCGAGTAAGAGTGCTTTATTTGATGCATGTATGTACGTCTATAGTAAGGACGCGAAAATTGCTGTAAATTTTGGTATCTCACAAGGATGTTCAAACCACGGTGATGATGCTACTAAACTGCATTTACTCTTACCGGTGACCAATATTAAGATAACCGGAATCGAACACGAAGACGGTTCTGGAGAAAGTTTTATTCTAAAAGGTTACTGTGATGTGGATAATGATCATCTTCTTCGAGGA
>CALKRO010000047.1 GCA_937990205.1 uncultured Candidatus Saccharibacteria bacterium
GACGGAGAAGATTTTGGCGGTAGGTCGCGAACTCGATGGGCTAAATTCTCGTATGATGAACCCAAGTTACGTGGAAAGAGCTCCGGCGGAATTAGTGAGAGAGACGCGTAATTTGATCGCAGAAAAAGAAAAGCTGATCGAAGAAATGAAAATGCAGCTGAATGTAATCTAAAGAGTTCAGTGTTTCCCTACTACAATGTAGCAATAAAAGCCCGGCGCTTCCCTGCCATAATGTAGCCTAAAAAGTCCGGCGCTTCCCTGTTAGGATGTACTGGAAGTTGTATATAGATAAAAAACTTCGGTGATGAGCCGAAGTTTTTCGTGGTATTTAATATAGAAGCTGAGAGTTAAGTTTAATGATTGTTTGACTCAGAGGCTATAAAATAAGCTTAATGCGCGTTTATGGCTATAAAAGCAAAATAAGTAGTGTAATTCCCTGTTAGTTTATAGTTTTATAGAGGAATATTAGCATCCTTGATAGAATTTTAATAATATATTTAGCCTTATTTTAACATCCTAGATATAATTTTCACGAAAAATTTAGCTTACTTTTAGCATCCTAAAAAGAAGTATTTTTTATTTTATAAAATTTAGACACAAAAATACTATGCGCTATTTTAAGGCTATATTATTCCCTCTCCATGTGAAAAAAATGGCGTGAAAATACGATGCTTCCCTGTTAAGCACATGAAAAATCTTGCATAATGTAAAATGCTAATGTTATATGCTTGACAAATAAGCATAAACATTTCCTAATAAGGTACTGATCTGTTCTTATATGACCCAATTACCGAGGCGCTATCGTAGTTAAAATTATGTGTTCCGTTTTAAAAATTCGATAATTGTTATGTCTATATTAGCGTGAGCGGGTTGCTAAGTCAAGTGGGTTCTAAATATAGGGAAGAATTGAAATAAACTTATGCACTTTCTGGAAAAGTCGGGGGAATAATGGTGGAAAAGATTGATATTGATATTATGGGATTAGATTGGATAAGGGAATTAATGCAAAAAATGCACGGGTTGGGATATTCGGGCTTGGATCTGGCAATTGGTTTTGGATATATAGAAATACTCAAGTAGGGAATTAGTGCAGAAAATGCACGGGTTGAGTGGATAATGATTTTTGAGGTGGATTGGAAAATATTGAGGGTGATTGGAAAAGGGAAGAAGGTTATGTTAAAATGTGGTTGTGGCATATATTAGAAAGTTTAAGACAGCTTCTGGTGCGACCGGGGTGCAAGTTTGCTATAAAGAGCATGGCAAGGTTGTGAAACTGGTACATGTGGGTTCTAGTAACTCGGAATTGGGGCTGACGAAACTTCTAAGAAAGGCCCAAGATATTATCGATGCAGGGAAGCGCAGGCTTTTCTGATCAGATGATCGCAAATTAAGGTTATTTTTGATTGATTTTTAAATTTGTTTGAAGAGTAATTTAATAGGTGCGGTTAAAAATAACTAAATTTGGTTTATTTTTGATGGATTGCCGTCAGAAATTTATAATTAGCCACTATATAGAGGTTTTATTTTGTTGGACTTCTTTTGATTTTATCAGTACTGGATTCGGCCTTTGGGGTAGTTTTCTGACTTAGACTGGTTTAGTCTTCTGAGTAGTTTTATTTTGACTTAGATTTTTAGTTTTTACGAATTTTGTTTATGCTTGAAAAATTTAAATTTATTGATATGATTTGAATTAGCTTGAATTATTATTCGACAGAGAAACGTTGGTTTAGTACATTAGGAGGTTGAAATGAAAATCATGGAAACAAGTGCAAGATTGTTGAATCCT
This sequence comes from uncultured Candidatus Saccharibacteria bacterium, assembly GCA_937990205.1. Lineage (GTDB taxonomy): Bacteria > Patescibacteriota > Saccharimonadia > Saccharimonadales > Saccharimonadaceae > Nanosyncoccus. The sequence goes on from CALKRO010000047.1 coordinate 1,787, forward strand.
TTTTTGGATGAGCTTTCGGATGAATTTTATCTGCAGATATTATTAAAACATGTAGAAAAATGCGGAAGAATCTGCTATCTGAGTGAGCCGAAAGATCCGGAGGGGAGCACCGAGAAGTTTGTTCGGATGCTGATCAAAAATGGGCATGAGTCACCACTAGAACACGGAAGTTGCACATTCAAGATCGTGACGGATCGAGCAATTTCACAGGAAATTGTGAGACATCGTTTGGCGTCTTATTCCCAGGAGTCTACGAGGTATTGTAATTATGCGAATGGGAAATTTGCAGGGGAAATTACAGTGATTGAGTCGAGTGGCCTGGCGGAAAATGAGGCGAGGGAATGGCTGAATTTAATGGAGATGTCGGAGAGGACGTACCTACATCAAATTGATGCTGGCGTGAAGCCGGAAAAGGCGCGGGATGTGTTGCCGCTTTGCTTGAAAACGGAACTAATGATGACGGCAAATTTTAGAGAATGGCGACATTTTTTGAAATTGCGCGGTTCGAGAATGGCACATCCAGAAATTCGGAAGCTAGCTAGACAAATTTACGAAGTTTTTCAGCAGGCGATTCCGGTACTGGTGGAAGATATTGAGATTTTTGATGATGATGCTGCTGAATAATTTTGCAGGTAGAATTTTGTTCAACCAAAAAGACTCGCGGAGGACGAGTCTTTTTTGCGTGCTGAATTTTCTCGGAGAGTGAGAGAGGGAAGAGGGGATTATCGGACAACTTCGAATAAGAAGCTGGGGTTTCGTTAAATAAATTAATTGCTTAGACAGAAGTGAATAGGGAACTATGGTGCGGCTTTATAGGTAAAGTAGCCAGGTTTGCTATTAGATGGGTCATCGATACGGAGGTAATTTGCGTTACTATTGTAGTAATTGTAGACGGTTCCGGCACCACCGACGAGTTTACTATCATCATCGAAGACGTAGGATCTATCGGCAGATGGTTTAACGACAAATTTTTCAGACACATAGATGGTGGTAAGTTCACGGTTTTGGTAGAACATGTAGTAGAAGCTATTAACGTTTGACGTATCAAAACCAGAAAGATCAATAGTAGTCAATTTATAATTACGATTGAAGAGACTGCTCATCTGAGTTAATTTATTAGTGGTTTTTACGCCAGTAAGATTAAGAGAGGCTAGATTATTACAGTCACTGAAGGCACTAGACATTGTAGTAACATTTTCAAGATTAAAGTGGCTGAGATCGAGGTTAGTAATTTTTGCACTATAGAAAGCCATATAGAAATCTGTGAGGTTTGGTGTGCGGAAGGATGAGATATTAATGGATGTACCAGGAAAACTATAGAACATTTGAGACATAGTAGTGAGGCTGCTGGTATCGAATGGGAGATTAAGTTCGTAATTAGACGGAATATTTGGCATTTGGGCGAACATTCTAGACATGTCGGTAACTTTTGAAGTATCGAAGGTGGATGGGAAGGTAATTTTAGTGGCCTGAGTTTTATCGAACATGGATGCCATGGTAGTAGCTTCTGGTGCACCTACGAAATTAATTAGATTAATCTCGTTGATGGCGGATTCTTTAAACATATTTGACATATTGGTGACTTTTTCGGTATTGAAATCGGATCCGAAATTGGCATTTTGATTTGGTTTACCAGTAAAGGCAAGTTCAAACATGTTGGCCATAGTAGTGACGTTTCGAGTATTGAGGTTAAAGATTTTTGGATCTTCCATATAAGCGGCACGTCTAAACATGAAGTCCATATTAGTGACATTTCTGGTGTCGAAACCAGTAGCTGGAAGATTCTTGAAATAACTTTCATTGAACATATGATTCATGTCGGTAACTTTACTGGTGTCAAAAACTGCCGGATAAATAACATTAACACTATTACTAGTGCGATCAAACATGTAGGCCATATTGGTGACATTTTTAGTATTAAAGGCTGAAAGATCGAGAGTAGTAAAGCGCGTATTGGAGAACATGTAACTCATATCAGTAACTTTTTCAGTATTAAATTTCGCGGTGTTAGTAAAGTTACGAAAAGCAGTAGCATCGTTAAACATGTAACTCATGTCGGTAACATTTTTAGTATTAAGATTTGAAAAATCGAGGTCTTTTAGATACCAACAGCCGGCAAACATACGGCTCATATTGGTGACTTCATCCGTTTTGAATTTATCGCCAAGAATAATATTCTCAAGATAATAGCCGCCTTCAAACATGGCAAACATATTGGTCACTTTACTAGTATCGAAGTGTTGACCAAGATTTAAGGTTTTGACGTTATAAATTTTACGGAACATACCTTCCATATTGGTAACATTTTTGGTAATAAAATTATCACCCAAAATAATATTGTTGAATTTGCTGTATTTATAACGTTGAGTTTGGTCATTACCGATAAGATAGCTCATGTCAGTAACTTGTTCGGTATTAAAAGAAGAAAGATTAAGTGAGGATTCGGTGTCAGTTTGGATGTTTTTGAACATGGCACGCATCTTTTTGAGCTTGGAATTATTAGCCTTGGTTGGCATATAAAAATAGGTATAACTTCGCGAATAATTTTCGAACATACTCTCTGCGTCGGTGAGATTTACGAAATTGGCCTTACTGAAGTTAATCATGGTGGTGTTGGAATTTTTATACATGGAATTAGTAGAGGTGGTATACTGACCAAAGTTTTCGGAAGCAGTATAGCTGCTATTGAAAGAAATTTGACTGCCTTCAAAAAGTGAAGTCATATCAGAGCTATTTTCAATAAAGTTGCCGGAGATGTAGGCACTATAGCTGCGTTTACTATTATTTTTAAAGGTTTTATTGGTGGAAATAGGGCCGGTGGTATTGAGGATTAGATGTGGATCAACGTTGGCATCTTCAAACATTGAATCAACATTAGTTGGATTAGATTTGGCAATAGCATTATAAAGATAAGCAGGAATATTTATCTTGTAGTAAGAAGATTCAGACTTGCTGAGGCTATCGATTTTGTAATAGAAATGAGAAAAATTTTTAACTTTAGAGAAATCAAGAAGATTATTGGAAGGCCAAGCGGAAAAGATGTCATAGTAAAGATTTGCAAGGCCAGAAAACATATAGGACGAATCTTGATTCGCAATGATGTGGTGAGCATTAGACCAGACGGTGAGATCGTAGCGATTACTATAATTTTTGACGGCGGTGAGATAGACTGGTTCTTCAGAGTTTTCAATAGAAACTTTTACGGTTTTCTTGTTTGTGCCGGATGGTTCAGTTTTAGCGAATTTAAAACTGGAAATTGGTGAAGGTAATTCAGTGGTTGGGTCATTGAGGATTGCGGAATCAGTAATATCAGTGACTTCGCGGATGGCTTTATTAAAATCACGTCCGGTGACCAAGGTAGAAGAGATCTCATCGTTTACGATGAGAGAAAAAGTAATATCGCCAACGTATTTTCCGGAGACGATTTGTTGATTGGCGCGGGCGAAAAGATTAGCTTTATAAATAAAACCATCTGTAGGGGTGGCAGTGTCGGATTTTTTTAGAAGAGTAGGGGCGCTAGGTTTGCCGATAGCATAATAACTTGAATCGCATCTATTAGTCGCGCCATATGGTTGGCTACAGAATCCCCAAATATTGATACCATCGGAAGGAAAACCGTAGTAGGAATTTTGCTTCAGAGGTTTAAGAATAGAATTTGGTGCTTTTTCGTTGGTAAAATTACCA
>CALKRO010000048.1 GCA_937990205.1 uncultured Candidatus Saccharibacteria bacterium
TCTACTTTCTCATTACTTGCTATTCCTTCCGAGATACCAAAATCTTCTTTAAGAACTTTATCTACCATTGAAATAATATATCTAGCAACTGGAATAGGAGTGTAATATGCCCCCATCTTTTTTCTTAACTCTGCATCGTAAGCCGCCAAAAAATCTTCATAGAAATGGATAATTGGATCTTTTGCTTCATCTTTGGCGTCTTCAGTGATATGTAGATGACGATGCACGATATCTTTAATATCGGATACTGCAAAAATATCGCAAAGCTCATCGACGATATAGCTAAGACTCTTATTGAAATTTACCCCTGCAATATGGTCGAAGAATTCACGCAGGAATGGATTAGTGTCAGGAATAAGTTCGCGCGCCTCCATACGAGAAAAATCTTTGGGTGAATCATCGTTATATCTAGCAACGAAAAGACCATAGACAAGTGTCTGCGCATACATATCAGCAAATGCTTCGCGCTTCAAATCCGATACTAGTAATTGTCGCATCAATTCATAGATTGCTTCAATATCTTCATCGCGACGCACTATATTATTGTCCACATTTTGGTTAATAATCACTTCGACTTGATTACGAATACGACGCGATTTACCCCCCATAATTTCTGCCAATCTTATGCCACTCCTAATTTTTTCTGGAGTCAATTCAAAGAACGCATTTATTTCATCTGCAAGCCTACCGTAGTTTTCTTTATAGATGGCAGTTATTTTCTTTTCTTTTGAACTATATTCACCAATTTTTATTTCAAAATATTTTTCACCATTTCTAAAGAAACGCCAATCGAGATTATTCGTAAGAATTATATTATCGTACCCCTTGTAGCGGTCCATCTGATCCGTTCTTTCAATATCATTGAGATTTTTATTGATATCTTTCATTTCAGCATAACCACGAATGATTTCTCGGTTGTTTTTATTTAGAAAAACATAATCTGGCGCGCCATGTTCACTACGGGTAGGTTCATTAATGGCCTTAATATTATCGACAAACTCAAATAGTGGCTTAAAGAAACCGCGATACGAATGTTCAGTAGTAATTCCCGACAGAGATTCCTTAATTACTGAACTTATGAAAGTGTCAATGTCTTGGGCTTTGACTGACATATAGTCTCCACTAAATACTTATTAATATTCTTAACCTAATTTTACCATGAAAAATACCTTAAAACGACCCCATAAAACCACCCTTCCTATCTTAGATTTTCCACAAAGTAACCTGCTCTAACCCACTCAGATGCAATACTCTAGGACTAGTAAGACCCGAGTGGAGTCTTCCACTCGGGTCTTTTTCTTGGTCTATTGTTAATCTGCCAGAAATCCGGTCAGAAGACCAATGTAGTTTCGGTTTTTTCTTCTACTTATTTTCGAGTCTCAATGTAGGTGGTAGTTTCTAATTTTAGCGCCTGTTATCTATACGTAATTCTCTTGGCTTATTGATTCTAGTGGTCTTAGTTTTAAAGCCTTTTTTTATTTTTCTACTTTTATTAATATTGCATCAAAACAGAGATTCTGAATCTCTTTATTCCATTTAATGCGATTGTATTTTGGCGGAGTAGTGCTAGTATTTCTGTCTGCAATTATTCGGTTGAGTAATTCCTCTAGCTGTTTATTCGGCACGGCTTTTGATACTTCGGCCATCCAGAATATTAGTTCGCCACAAACAATACTCTTGTTGAAAGACTTGTCTTTATCTACAGAAGGGCAGTATTCCTCGATAAGGTGCCAATACTGTGTGGGCTCGGCTTTTGTATAATCTACGGTCAATCCGCGTTTCTTCGCTAGATCTATGTATCCGCCGCTAGTTTGCTGATAGCCAGCTTTAATAAGTCGCTCTGTCAATGGACAGGGTGTATTATTTTTATCTTTAAAGAATTCTTCGACTTGGTGGATATTCATAATACCACTATATCACGTTATTAAATCATACTTATTTGTCGCGACTCAATCATTCTAAAAAATAACAAAAGCCCCACCAGATATTTGATTGTACTCAAATAAATGGGATATCA
>CALKRO010000049.1 GCA_937990205.1 uncultured Candidatus Saccharibacteria bacterium
GCGCATCCATGGTAAGGATGAGGTCTCGGGTTCAAGCCCCGATCGTGGCTCCATAATAGCATTTCGAAACATCTGTTTTACTAGTCAATTGCGACTGTTTGAAGCGGGTGTTTTTTATTAGGAGCTAAACCAATTTCTCCAGTTCATATGTCTTTCTTGGGGCGTATACTTTTTAATTACGCTATCAACATCGCGGTAAATATTTAATATATTACGTTGTTGTCCTTGTTATGTATAAATCAGAATCGTTTTCGGAAGATTCTATCTTTATCAAATTTGGATATTCCTTGTCTAGCCAGGTTCTCAACTCTTTTCTTTGGAACGCAGTTTCTTCTATATGTTTTTTGGCGGCTGTAAATGTAGATTCCAGCACCTTTATATTTCTCTCAATAAGTTCTGAATTTTCATCTTTTTTAGTCTCAATACTTTGCAACTTTTCTTTGAATTCTTTGAGTAAAACGACCTCATCTTCTTCATCTACACCAGTGCATGTGGCAAAATACACATCTACGATTCGCCTCTCTCCGAGAAGCTCTATTATTTTCTCGAAATTATCAACCGTCCTTTGCAGTATATGTTTCCCAATGCCTTTATAATGGACCGTTGAAAGCAACTTGATCCACATAGTATCTCTAGTGTCGGAGAATAATTCATCCCGCTCATCCAGGAGCGCATCTATAAGAAAATCAGCACGTCTTATCGTGGTGGGGAAATATAATCCAAGATCATTAAGATTATCCTCTATGTCCATTGGATGTGCCTTTTTCATGTATTCCCGAAGCTGTTTGAAAATGTTCTTATCTTCAAGATTAGCTATATTTAAGAGGAATTTTTTTCTACGTATATCAATGCTTGGTGACCAACCATCTTTCTTTAAGAAATTATATAGTTCTGGATTCAGTTCATCTAGATTATCTAGAGCTAAAATAAAGCCGAGGGCCCGATCGAAGATATAAGTACCGGCATCATTTTCTCCCTCACCCAATGTCTCCGTTAATTTATACTCGCCATAATGCTTTATTGGCCACACTCCATCTATTTGTGGCCAAATATTATTGTAGATTATATTTCCGAAACGAATACTATAATCATCTTCTCCCTCAGTAATAGCGCTCCATGCTCTGTCCACAAGCCAAGAGGCCGCGTAGTACGTCTGGTCTGTGTTTGTGTAATTGAAGTCGTCTTTTGGCATTTTTCTCAGTACTTGTAATGCTGTTGGTAAGACTTTTTGCAGAGGAAGCTTGCCTAGTGTATAATGACAACTCGCCAGATAATAACCTATGAATCCTCTCGCTCTCAAGTCAGAAGAATTTATCTTTGCAATATCTTCACTTATCGTTTTATGAGCCTCATCCGAAAAATCTACGACTACTGGATACCTAAATAATTGCTCTATATTGCCACTAAGCTCATCCGTATTCGAGTTATTGGTTTTGATAACTTCGTACTTTGTGAATTTTTCAGAAATATCTTCACCCAACTTTTTGCTTACGCTGGCGAATAAATCGCCTGATTTTGCTTTTTTGATGTCAAAATTATAGAAAATATCCTCAGTATCGTTCTTACCTAGTTTTTCCAATAGATAGCGTAGTCGATACTTTGCAATCGCATCTCTCCCGCTTGATATTTGCTCGAATGTTGCAAAGTTTGTGTCTAAATGATTGAGGTGTCGAATTTCATCAATTGCGTCAATGTAATTAGATAGTGTTATTTCGAGCCGGTCTTTTTTATAATATTCAGCGTAGTTATTTAGAAGCATTCTTTCATCTACTAACAGTGCAGAGTAATTATCAGGATTATTCCACGAATCCATTACTTCTTCGGTTATCTTCTTTTTTGCAAAAGCTCTTGCAACGTTATTGTATACACCAAGAACCGACGCCTCTATTAGATATTTATCATAAACAAATGAACACTTATCGTCGTTACGATCAAAAGTTATATCTTTCTTTTTAAAAGCCACGTTCCCAAATCCGCCATATGTTTTATCTAAGATATTTTTATCAGCAAGCCCAAACAGTAAATCCCTAGCCATACTATATGCTTCTTCTTGGCTTTTTTCTTTTGAGGAGACACTCGCGTAGTAATAATGCAAGCCATCATCTTTGAGAGCATAAATTCTGCTTGACCCACAATTTCCCATCGCACCGCCACTAGAGTATTCGGCATAAATTATTTCATCTGGTTTTATGGTATCCACTATCTTCTTCGTAAGCTTTTCTTTGTCTAGATTCATATTAAGCACTCCTTTCTTAATTCTTGCCAGATTCTGACCATCACCCAAAGGTGTCGAGGCGAGTCTAGGAAAAACCGCAAATCAGTTTTTGTTATACTGCGCATAATTACACTTGTGATTATATCATTTTGATATAAAAATCAGCCCGATTACTGCACGTAGCAGAACTATGCGGAGGGCCGACTTTATACTTTCAGCATATTACATCCTTTGGTTTTACACTACGTCCGGTTAATCTTTTCCAAGAATCTAGCTCTCATGATGCTAAAATTGAGTTCAGATATTGACACGGTATGGTTTTTTAGTCCTTTCAAAAAGTCAGAGAAATATTTATCTTCAAGAAAATTTGCCGCATTTTTTCTGAAAAAATCATAGATATCTTTATATGTGATTATTGTGTATGGTTTTGCTAAGTTGTATTTTGATATATCAATATGATTGTAGTTTGGCGTAAAAATATAATAATGGCTAATTTTCCCGTATGCGTCGTCGTCAGGATTAGAAATTCGCTTTTCTGTATATTCCTGATACTTATTTAACTGGGAATATCCATCATCTTTTATACCATTTATCCCAGATTTAATTTTGTTTTCTATTACAAAAACATTGTTGTCATCTTCTATCCATAGGTCAATATTATTGTTGCTTTCTCGTATAATATCGAATCTCGGACGAAGGTCGTCTACGCCAAGTATCTCGCGAACGAATTTCCTAAATATAGCCTTATTATATTGAAAATAATATGCCAATAAGTTCGAAAATGTTAATTCATCATTTTCTTTTCGTATTATCTCTAGGAATGTCAGACCAGTTCCACGCATTGATTCATCAGTAATCAATTTCTCTGTAGTATCGTCATTTTCCCAATAATCGTCATTATTAAGTAAGTTTTGCAATTCGACATATGCGTTATAGTCGTCTTGTGCGGAATAGTATTTTCTACCAGATTGATTGCTTATGGCTTTACTATTTGAATGAAGTCTAATTAAGCGTATAGTATCATCGTTCGGTTTAAACTCATCGTTGATAGTTAATAGTATTCTAGTATTTTTTCTAGGTAGCCTAATTTTATCAGTTCTGTATGTAAAAAATATACTAGAATCAGACTTGCCATGGTATATGTTATCACTAAAGACATTGCTAATTGGCGTATCAGCATATTTTACATCATTCGGCGCAACATCAATGGGGCATAATTTTTCCGCTTTAGCAATGACTTCTACAGTAGTTTTTCCCTCAATATTACGCACAAAAATTACGCTTTTGACGGAATGACTACTATCAACCTTTCCACCTGGTGTAATATATAGATAGTTTTGCCCATTATCGTCTTTAAATAAATTAATTACTTCGTGACCGATATTTGCGCCTTCATTTAGATAAGATCCAGCAAAGAGTTGATTAATGAGTATTTCATCGTTTCTCATGTATATATTTTATCATTTTTATGCATCTCATGATATAGACCAAGGCATTATTATTGAGACACCGGCTGGATGGATATTAGGGTTGAATCGCACGTCTTTGATTTACTAGTTGTAATTCATGTTTGACCCACGCACGGTTGGGTGGCAGGACGAGTGGAGTGGAGGGCAATACTTATCTATTCCTATTTCTAATTCGGTTTCATTCTCAAAATGATTGGTTTGCGTCCGGATCAGTCGTTCTGCATAGAGACTGCTCAATTTCAGAGTAAAGCAGCTATTGGTCTGCCTGATGGAATAGGCAAGAAAGCGGCGATTGAGTTTGTGAAGTAAGCATAAAAAATAGTAAAATCTGATATGGTACTAGCATTTTCACTTCACCCATGCTATAATTAGCCAAGACGTTTTATAAAATCTAACGAGTAAAGAGATGGCAAAGAAGAATACGAAAC
>CALKRO010000050.1 GCA_937990205.1 uncultured Candidatus Saccharibacteria bacterium
ATTCACATCCGAGTTAACATCTCAAAGTGTTGCACTTGAGAGGTTAGAGTAAGACACCTGGATCGACATTTCAGATCGTGATGCTTTTAGACTATTAGATAAGATTGGCATCTTTTAAGAGTTTTTCGGCATCGGTGGTGTTTGGAAGTGGACTCTGAAGTGGGGTCTTTTTCATGATTTCCTCAAATTGATCGAGCTTCAAAATCTTACTTAGGCTATCAAAGATTGGGGTGGACTCAGCTGGGACTTTAATTTCCTTTTTCTTAGAATCTTTGAAACGCATCACAGCGTGGGTTTGATCGAGCTCTTTTGAATTCTTCTGGTTAGGAGTGGCAAAGATTAGCCCCTTGATATCGCCCGTAAAAGTATCGATACCCACGAAGATATTAACAGTGCTCTTGATTTCTTGGATATATTTGTCGTAATCTTTGATGGTTTTATCCTTCAAAACACCCTGCTCTTCCTCTTCATAGGAGTTTGGGGCAAGAGAGTAGGCATTCGAGAGGCATTTAGAAATTTCGGTATTTTGGGAGGCTTTATTGGCAGCCTCGAGGAAGCGACTAAGTTTATTATCGTTAAAGGTGACGCGGTAGAGTTTACCGAGATCACCCGAAAGCTTGACATAGCTAGCGGATTCTTCACTATTTAATTCAGTGAAATTGGCAAATTCATTGTCGCGATAAAGCCTAGTCATGAATTCGGACTGCTGATTATGAGTCTTACCGATATTTTGAGTCACACAAGAAAGAGTCCCGGCAATACCGTTCTGTAAAACTTTTGGTAAGGTAAAGCCTAGCGCACCACTAAACCCTGCGATTACTTCCTCAGCATCGATACGCTGCCATTTATTTTCAATTTCCATCGCAAAATCATCGAGCGATTTTTGCATTTCTGAATCAATTTCTTTACCCGAACCTTTCAGTACAGCGGTCAAACTATCTTTCAAATGATCGAGTTTAAGGTAAATTTTGCCATCTTGGGCCAAAATCCCCTCAAGGCCGAGCAGGATTGGCGAATTATCACCCTTCATAGTGAAATTTAGAGTGGCGTGGACGGCGGCAGAATTTTCTGTACTACCGCGACTCAAGCTAACGCGAAGATCAGCCTGCTGAATTTGACTTTCGCCCTTGGTATTTAGAGAGTCACCGGTAACGAATTGCTGAAATTCAATATCGGAACCACTGACTTTATGGAAGATTTTAGAAAAAGTACTGGCACTGACATTCGCGAAGAAGAAAAAGTAAACAAAGAGCGCGACACCGGCAGCGATAAGGGCGGCAAGGAGATGGAGGAAGATTTTTTGAGCTTTGGTTTTCTCTTTTTTAGTCGGGGTATCAGCTTCGGTATTAGTATCGGTATTTTCGGAAGCGGAATCAGAATTAGACTCGTGGATGGAATCAGAAATAGAGTCAGACGCGAAGTCTGAAGTGGAGTCGGAAGTGGAACCAGAAAGCCTTTCAGAGGTAGAATCGGAGATAATATCCAAAGCGGAGTCTTCGGCTGGCTCTTCGTAATTATTTTCCCTAAGCACTTCGTCGAGAATATGGTCTTTATTTTCTGTAATTTCGGTGTTTTCAGAAGTTGCAACGTCTTCTGCAACTTCGGCGGCTAAAATCGGATTTTCTGCTGATTCTTCAGAGATAGAATCGGCCATATTATTAATCAAATCATCCGATAAAACACTGGAACTTTCGGTTTTTGAAATTTCAGTGTCTACACTTTGTGTTTTAGCTGGCTCTGACGTCTGAGCGTTAAAATGCACACTATTGGCACTTACACCAGTTTCCTTGTTTTGATTTTTTGGGCCTGTTTCAATCGGATTGACCTCGAGGTCAAAATCGAATTTATCCGCCATGCTTCCCTTTCTCGTGATTAAGTTTGCTCAAATATTCCTCTATATTTTAGCATAAGTTTAATCAGAATAAGGCAAGAAAAATCACTCAAATAAAAAATCTCCACCCGAAGGGGAGATTTTTTAATAACCTATCGATTAGGCGACAGATTTTTTGCGATTGAGATTCAAACAAACGAGGTAAACGGCTACACCAGCGAGAATAGCGGTGAAGACGAGGTCTTCTGGACCAGTACTTGGAAGGTCAGAAGCGGCCTTAGTAGTGCTATTAGCAGTACCATTGGCGGTGTTTGACGTAGCGGTAGATTTATTGTTTTGGTACTGATCAGCCGGAGAAGCGGTAGAAATCTTGTTAGTTTGACCTTGATTGTTGGTCTTTTCAGAGGTCTTAGCTTCAGATTTAGCTTCAGACTTGGCCTCAGTTTTATTTTCGGCCTTAGTCTCGGTCTTATTAGTTTTTTCTTCCTTAGACTCTTCGGTAGCAGCGATTTCTTGTTGGCGGGACTTTTCAGCAGATTTAATAGCTGAAGTGATGATCCAAGCACCAAAAACCACTACGATAAGAGCGATGATGGTGGCGAAAACGATAATACGAAAACGTTTTGCGCGGTTAGGTTGATTAGTTTGCATGATAATCTCCAATTAACTCTATGATTTATATCAATTTGACTCATTATACCACTTTTTATGTTTTTTGTAAATAGCTTAACCGTAATCATTACGATTTTGCAAAAAATTCTTACGGTTATTCCGAGGCTTTTATGATTAGTGGCGCAGAAAAAATCCCTGGCCGAAGCCAGAGATTTTCCAGTAAAGCTCACTCCCTATAGTACTCTTCTTCTTCCTCATAATCTGGACATAGTCCACGCAGAGTATACGCCCTGGACGGATCAATACCATACTCCGCCCAATTAATCATCGGGTCGCGAAGAAGTTTAACTGAAATGTTTCTACTCAATTCGGATTTTAACCAATCACCAATCTGAGGCTTCGTAGCGCCGTGACGCAGAAACCAGTTCATGATAGTTTTCACACGGTCAACCGTAAGCTCAAAATAATCATCCACATATAGAAGCATACGCTTCTTATTCAGTAAATCTGTAACCGGTACACCTGCTTGAATTAATTTCTCGATATTCTTCCAGCCATCATGGATAAGAAATTGACCAAGCAATAGATCCAGTGAAGCACCGTGCTGAACGAACCAGGCGGCATTTTCGGTAACAAATTCTGAACCATGATAAATATCCGAGTAATCTTCCTGACCAAAAACCGTCATCAGCTTATTAATGTCAATGGAAATTCCCTGTTTTATCAGTTCGTCGTAATTTTCGAAAAGAAGCTCTTTCGATAAAATCTTGGAAATATCGCGACCATAAAGTTCGCCATTCAGAAAAGATTTAAGAATCACAATTAATGCGATCAAAGTATTTTTCTGATGTTTTCTGGTCGAGATTCGATCAAACACCTCAGTCAGCTCCACTGTTAGTTGCTCCTCAACAGAGCGACTTTTACCATCAGTAGTAGTTTTTCTATTCAAGTTTTTCATGCCCCCTCCTTATGAAGTCAAACTTTACCTTTTAAGGTACCCAATATTTTGCACTTAAGTAAAAACTTAATGGGGTTATTATACTCTATCTAGGGAATTTTGTCATCAGGGGTGGAACAGATAGAGGATGTTGGTCGTAATCAAAGCCTAAAAATCCGATAGTTTTTGGGGTAGTTTTCAGGTTAGTTTTAAAATGCTAATGCTATAATAAAACTATGGAAAATATCACAATCAAAGAAATTCACGCAAGGCAAATTCTCGACAGCCGCGGCAATCCGACGGTAGAAGCTGACGTCTTTTTATCTGACGGTAGTGCAGGTCGGGCAATGGTGCCGTCTGGCGCATCGACTGGTAGTGGCGAGGCCCTGGAACTACGTGATGGGGATAAAAACTTTTATGACGGCAAGGGTGTCATGCAGGCCGTGCGTAATGTTAATACCAAAATAAGTAGCCTACTCGTAGGTAAACATGTCGACCAACGAGAAATTGATCAACTAATGATTCAGCTCGACGGTACGGAAAATAAATCCAACCTCGGGGCGAACGCGATTCTAGCGGTTTCTCTAGCCCTAGCAAAAGCTTCGGCCCGCGCCATGAAAATGCCGTTTTATGAATACGTAGCAAAAATTGCCGGCACCTCTGACCGGATGTCTTTACCGATGCCAATGATGAACGTGATGAATGGGGGTGCGCATGCGGATTGGTGTACGGATTTTCAGGAATATATGCTGATGCCAATCGCGGCAACCAACATCAACGAAGCGACTCGAATGGGGGCGGAAACTTTTCATGCCTTGAAGAAGGTTTTGAAAGAAAAAAATTATGTGACTACGGTGGGTGATGAGGGTGGTTACGCACCAAAAGTTTTCGGTGGTAACAATGAACCTTTAGAACTGATCTGCGAAGCGATCGAGCGAGCGAATTACGTCGTGGGTAAAGATATCGCGATCGCCATGGATATTGCTTCCTCGGAATTTTATGAAGACGGCGGCTATAAATTAAAAACCTCTGGTGAAACCAAGACTAGTGCCGAGATGATTGACTGGTATGAGGGATTACTGGAAAAATATCCAATTGTTTCCATTGAGGACGGCCTGGCGGAAAATGACTGGGAAGGTTGGAAGGTTCTCACGGAGCGCTTAGGCAATAAATTGCAGTTGGTCGGTGACGACTTATTTGTGACCAATG
>CALKRO010000051.1 GCA_937990205.1 uncultured Candidatus Saccharibacteria bacterium
TCTAACAAGTAAAATATTAACTAATACAAGCTAGTTTTCTTTTCTTTCCCATAACTTATCTAACATGTTGAATGCTTCTACAAGTTCAGAATATTTGCATTTCACATTGTTTTCAACTTCTTTTATTAAAGAACTATGAACTAATAGAGAGTTAGCTTTATTAAAAATCTCACCATTTAAAAACTGTGGATACGTAAAAAATAGAGAGGTCTGGACTTCAGATTTTACGCCAATTTATGAAGGCAAAAGAACATTATTACGAGATATTCTTCTTGATGAAAAAGATGTCCCGGAAAGTTTCTTTATTGATGATGAAAAACTCCCTACCTGGACTTACCTAAAAGGTGCAAAGAAAGAGGAAAGAACTAGCAGTACTGGTTTTAAATATCATTATAGTGAAGGTCCGGTCACATTTCCTGATAATCTAGATGCACCATCCAGAACTATTATTACTGGCGAAGGTGGATCTGGTCCTTCAAGATTTAAGCATGTGGTTATAACTGAGAGTGGCAAATATCGAAGACTAACACCGGTCGAATTAGAGCGTCTAGATATGTTCCCAGATAATCATACGATGCTAGATGGCGTATCTGATACCAAGAGAGCATTCTTTATGGGTAATGCACTTGTTGTGGGATGTATCACTCGTGTAGGTGAAGCATTGGCTAATAAAATCCAATCTGGATTATTGTCATAAAAGATAAAATCAAATAAAATAAATATATTCGGGAATACCCGCCATCCCCTCACCCTTTATGGTTGAGGGCATATTTTTTATTTCACTACTTCAAGGATTTTAAGAAACTCCCCATTCATCGCTGCCGCATGAAAACCAGGCTCGCTCTTCACTACCGCTCCGGCTTGCTTAGCTAAAAACAATCCTGGCTCGTAATCCCAAGGATTTTCTGCCCGAAAACTCACTCCGTGCATTCTGCCGGCCGCCAGAAAAGCAAAAGCCACGCAGGCTGCCCCGAATACGCGGTGAGTCGAACCGTATTTCTGCATTCTGGTCGCCGCTTCGATTACATCCCCGCCAATCACCGCATAAAACGCATTTAAGATTGGCACCTCACGTACGGAAATTTTCTCTCCACCTAGATAAGCGCCACTTTTATCGGCAAAATAAAATTCCTTCAGCGCCGGCAAATCAACCACGCTTGCGATAGTCTCCCCGTTCTTGCGACAAGCCATCTGAATCCCCCAAAGCGGCAAACCGTTCGCGAAATTTTTCGTCCCATCAATTGGGTCAATAATGAAGCAGTTCTCTGACATCGCAGTATTCGGATTAAATTCTTCGCTAATAATCGCAAAATTCGGATATTCCGCCTGGATTTTTTCAATCAAAAATCTCTCCACAAGATAGTCTACGTCCGTCACTAAATCCCCTTCGGATCCTTTGGTATAAACTGCAAAATCTCGTGACAATAATTCTTCGGCTTCGCGGACAATGCGCTGTATGAATTTGCCTTCCATAGTTATTATTATAGCATTCTGTTATTATATAACCATGAACACTATCGATCCGGCCGTGCTTTCCAAATCTCAGCAGCAAATTCTTCATGTCGATCCGGCCGTGCTTTCCGATTTTCAGCGTCAAATCTTTCAACTCGAGCGTGATAATGCTTCGGAATTAATTCATTTTGAACGGGGAACTACGCCGATTTTGCTTTCTGCTCCGCATACCGTAAATTTTCTTAAAGAAGATGGTAATTTTAAAATGCGTGAAGGCTACACTAAGGCGATCGTGAAATATCTGGCGCAAAAAACCGGCGCCTTCCTCATGATTAAAGAAAATTCTGATGGTATCGATCCGAATAAACCAGAAATGGAGAATTACAAGCGTCAGCTTCTCGAAGTAATAAAAAATTATCAAATTCAACTCGTCTTAGACATTCATGGCGCCGCCTCGCATCATGATTTTGCCATCGAAATTGGCTCCCTCAACGGCGTAAGCGCAAGAACCCAAACCATCGAATCCCTAAAAACCGCTTTAAAAAATCAGGGAATTGCGCCAGTCTCCGAAAATAGCCCGTTTAAGGGCGGCGGTATCACCAAAACCGTCCATGGAAATACCAATATTGAAGTTTTGCAGCTCGAAATTAATCGTGATTATCGCGATCTCACCCATCCCGAAAAGCTTTTTCACCTCTGTAAATCACTCGAAAATTTCCTTAAAAGTTTTCCACAATAAAATTCAATTTAATTTCAGTAAAATCTATTGACGACTAAGCATTAGCATGATAAATTAATAGTAACTTGAAGGTCAATACAAGTAAAAAACAAAAAAACTGTTAATATTTAATAAAGGAAATATTATGACAAAATATGCAAAAATCATGGCAACTTTCGGTGTCTTAGCTGGACTCGGTGTCGCTTCACTCCCACTAGCAACCTTTGCTGCTAACAACTCTGAAACCACCGTTAAAGTTACTGTTCAAGAAGGTATCTCTATCGCCAACGATAACGCCACCGTTGACCTTGGTAACAAGACCCCAGGTGAAGCTGGTACTGCCACTTCTAAACTTACCGCTGCTACTAACAACGCTACTGGTCTTAATATCACCGTTAAAGACAAAGATGAAGACACTTCTCTCAAACCTACTACCGCTACCGGTTCCGTCGCTGGTGTTGACTTCATCCCAACCGCCGCTTCTGGTACTGGTACTTGGAGCCTCAAGGGTGGTGCTCTCACTGTTGACACCGCTATGGTTCCAGCTTCTGCAACCCCTCTCACAGTTAAGAACACTTCCAGTCCATCAACTGAAGAGGTTACTATGACCTACCGCATTGAACCAGGTGCAGCACAACGCCAAGGTACCTACGAAGACGTTATTGTTTACACTGTCGCCAAGAACTAATTTCCTGTATTGACTGATGAATCAGCTCCCGAAAAGGAGCTGATTTTTATTTGACATTCTGGTAATGCTAAACTATACTAGATACAAATAAGTAGAGGAAAAAATATGAAACATATTGGGAAGGTGGTAGGCGTTCTTGGCGTCGCTTCTGCCTGTGGGTTAATGGCCTTGCCACTTAGCACTTTTGCTATCGAAAAGAAGAACAGCTTGGATGTGAATGTTACCATCGCATCTTTTCTTAATATCACGTCTGGCGCTAGTACAGTGGCGGATACGATTAATCCGGGTCAGGTTAAGAATCTTACTAATACTATTCGCGTGAAGACGAACAGTGTCACTGGTTACAATATTAATATTCGTGATAAGGATTCTAATACCAACCTTGTTCATGATACGACTACTACTAGTACTATTCCAGCTAAAAACGGAGCGCTCGACGGTTCTCAGGCTGGTTGGAATTACTCGGTTGGCGCCATTACGCATAAGGCTGTCACGGCCACTGATGCCTCGATTTTTAAGAACCTGAATACTGCCAAGCAGGTCATCGACGAAACTACTAATATAAATTATCACGTTGCTGCTACTGGATCTGAAATTCCAGGTAATTACCAAGATGTAGTAGTTCTCACCGTTTCAGAAAATCCGGGCACATAAGCTAATTTTTCATTGAATTACGCTTTTGCTCGTGTATAATAAATAGCATATAACTAGGAGGTAAATGAAAAAACTTAAAGGTCTAATTTTCGGTATGGCAGTTGCTTTGCCGCTCTTCTTCGGCATCGTCCGCCCAGTCCACGCAGATAATGGTACCGAACGTCTAGCCAATCACATGCAGGTCTCGCCTGCGTCTCAGCAGCTTGGCACTTTGAAGCCAGGTGAGACTAAACAGGGTACATTCCGTGTCCAGAATATCGGCACTAACGCCTTTGATTTTAAAATCTATGCTGCGCCATATTCCGTTAGTAACGAAAACTACGACCCAACTTTCGATGCATCATCCGACTACACCAAGATTTCTAACTGGTTTACTTTTAATACTACCACTGGCCATCTCGATCCAAATTCGGAAACTACCATTGAATACACCGTGAAGGTTCCACAAAATGCTCCAGGTGGTGGCCAATATGCCTCTATTATGGTGGAGAACGCCTCCAGTGAAAATTCATCTAATACTATTCGCGAAGTCACCCGTATTGGTATGTTGATCTACTCTCATATTGATGGTAAGATTAACCACTGTACTAAGATTTTGGAAAATAATCTTCCATTTATCCTCTTTAACCCACCAATCTCCGGCACCTCTCGTGTCGAAAACTGTGGTAACACCGACGAGGATGTCAAATACGTTCTTCGTGTCTTCCCATTCTTCTCTAAAGAAGAAGTCTATACTAACGAAGAAAACCCTACTTACCGCACCACTCTCCCTAATACTAAGCGCCTCAGTAAGGAAACTTGGGAAAAATCTCCAGGTATCGGTATCTTCTGGGTCGAGCAAGACATTACCTTTGGTAGTGCCCACAATACTTCTCGTAAACTCGTGATCCTTTGTCCAATCTGGCTTATCGTCTTACTCGTTCTCTTTATCCTCTCAGTTATCTTCTGGCTTGTTTCAAAGAAATACGAGAACAAAAAATCTAATACCAAGTCCGCACCTCGCGTCGAATCTGATTTCTAAAGGAGTATTTGATGAAAAATAATTTTAAACATGTCTTGACTCTAGCCCTCTTCGGGCTAGGTCTCTCCGGCTTCTTCGGTTTAGCAAAAACCGCCACTACTTATGCCGACGAGAAACCAGCTGAAAAACCAAAAGTCCAAATCCAAATTTCCCCAGTGAAAAACACCGTCTATCTCAAAGGTGGCGATGTCTCCGACTTCACCTTTAATGTGTCTAACATTGGTACTGATCCTTTCGATTTCAAGGTTTATGCTACTCCATATTCCGTCTCCAATGAAAAATATGAACTAAACTTCTCGAAAGAAAGTTCCCGCACCCAAATTACTCGCTGGACTACTTTTCAGGATGCTTCCGGAAATTACGTATCTGACGTCACCTACTCGGTTCAGCCAAATGAAACCAAGGTTGTGAAATATCGTGTCACCGTACCTCAAGATGTACCAGCTGGCGGTCAATACGCCGTCATCTTCGCTGAAGCTATCCCAAAAGACGACCTCAATTCCACTGGTATTAAAACGGTTTCTCGCGTTGGCTTGACTCTCTATGGTAAAACTGAGGGTGAAACCAGGGAAGAAGCCAAAATCACCAAATACCATCTCGACGGTTTCCGTGTTTCTGGCAATATTCGCACCTCTGCTACGGTCGAAAATACCGGTAATACCGACTTTCGTGCCACTGTCAGCATGAAAGTAGAAAAGCTTTTCGGCGGTTCAATTTTTGAAGACACTAAGGGCTTCGATGTCTTACCAGATACCACCCGTGATGTCGATCTCGAATGGAAGGACAGCCCAGCCTTCGGTATTTATCGCATTACCTCTACTATCTCGGCTGGTGGTAAAGAAGAAAAATCTACCAAGATTGTCTTGATTGTACCTATCTTTGTTCTAATTATTCTGTTTTTGCTAT
>CALKRO010000052.1 GCA_937990205.1 uncultured Candidatus Saccharibacteria bacterium
CACTACCAGAATAGATCGGCTGAAAGCCGCCATCCTGGCGCGATTCCTCAACCTCGGATGCCAAAACGGCAGTGGGCGCTGTGAGTTGATAGCGATTATACTTAAAATCATACTCACCGGTAAAATAATATTCCGTGTCTTCTTTAAAATTTTTGATACGATAGGCTTGATTATACCAAACCACCCGCAGCGCTCCAGTCTCATCAAAAATCTCACCCTGAGTAATGGTGAAATTACGGCGACGAGTATGAATGTTACGCAAGCCACGAATTTTTCCTCTTACTACCACCTTGCCGGGGCGAATTTCGGAAATCTTGGTGTAGGCCGCATAATCTTCATATTTGCGCGGAAAATAATACAGTAAATCCTTAAAAGTTTGAAAGCCACGAGCAGCGAGGGCTTCGGCAGTTTTGGGGCCGACGCCTTTAATCTCACCTAGACTCGAGTTTAATTGCATTAAAGATTGCCCTGGTCGACTGGGCGACTATGAGCTTTGCGCCATTCAGCAATTTTGGCGTGATGGCCAGAAAGTAGCACCTCTGGAACTTGCATACCACGAAAATCGGCTGGCTTAGTGTATTGCGGGTATTCAATAGTATTTTCTTCGGAGAAACTTTCGATAATGGCAGAGTTTTCCCCACCAAGCACCCCTGGAAGTAATCGCACGATACTATCAATCACGATCAGCGCTGGCAATTCACCACCGGTCAAGACGAAATGACCGAGCGAAATTTTGTAATCAACGATAGTTAAAATACGTTCATCATAACCTTCATAATGTGGACAAAGAATAATATAGTGGTCCTCTTCGCCATTATTAATTCGTTCGACAAAATTACGCACGATTCCTTGATGCCAAGTTTGGCCGGCTGGAGTTGGCAGGATGACTTTAGCGTTTGGGCTGTTTTTCTTCACACTTTCAATGGCGTTAAAAACCGGTTCACACATTAAAAGCATGCCGTCGCCACCACCATAGGGCGTATCATCGACAGATTTATGCGCACCGAGGCCAAATTCACGCAAATCCACAAAATCAAATTCCGCGATTCCTTTTTCCTTAGCCTTCCACATCATGGAAGTATTTAGGTAGGGATTAAGAGCGTCAGAAAATAATGAAATAATGGTAAATTTAACCTTAGACATAAATCTATTATAGCACATTTACAGATATCGCTTTTCATGGCATAATATTAGTGTTGGGGCCGAAGATTCGGCTAGTTCTTTCACAGAAAGGTTGGTGTAAAATGTCAAATGCAAATCAACGTATTAAAGAGTTACAAGAGAAGCTAAAACTTCAATTGGAGACTTTGGCGCCGCGGCAAACGGAATTAGAAGCTTTATCAAAAACCGCCTACCAAAACTTAGCAAACGCTGAGGAAGCGGAGCGAACCTGTTTTTCCGCCCTGTTGGAGCTAAAGAAGAAAAATCGAGATTTTCTGCAGGAAAAATTGATGGAGCAGCTGGATTATGAGCAACGTTCGGAGCAAATTGAGAATGAAATCTTAAGATTAACTCGTAGATTAAAGTTTATCGATTTGACGATAATCTATCGAACAAAGCACGACCTCAGTCGGATTAATCCCTTAAAATCCGAACGAGAATCTGTAGAGGAAAAGCTTGCGGTATTAAGAACCGAGAAAGGCAATCTTGATGCTGGTTATCAGAAAATGATGTCAAAATACCAGATTTCTCCAGAGTGTGATTTGTCAAAAAAGTATATTGATTTAATTGATATCACAAATGAGGCTGCAAAAAATTTCCAAGAATTACACAAAGAAACTGAAGCGGTAAGAATGACGTATAATGCGTTAAAAACCACGCACTATAAACTGAGTATAAATTAAACTAGTTTTTCTTTTGTTTTTAGAAAGGTGGATATTATGAATCAAAAACGTATCGAGGAACTTGAAGCGAAGCAACTTGCACTGCAAGAAGAAATGGAACCGAAGCGAAATGCCTGCATCGAAGCGACGAATAGGCTCACTGCATGCGAAGAGGTAGAAGATGACCTTTCGTGCAATACAAACTTTCATAAGGGCATGCGGTCTGGTATCCAAGAATCAATCAATCGTTTAACCGATGAGTCGACTGAGAAAGGCTTCCGCGATACATATCATCTTGAGGAGTTATTCAAAGCGTATAGTGCATCGACTCTTTTCTCAGAAAAATTCAAAGAAGAGTCTGATTTTCTGATGGATTTAATTAAATATCTTAGAGATACGCTCGGAGTGATTAGTACGGCTGGTCCGACCGGTGAAATTGCCCCATATTCAAAAATTTTGAATATAATCGAAGCGAGATATAGCAAGATTCTATCCGAACAGTCCGAGCTGATTATCGACAGGATGAATGTCGAGGCAGAAATTTACGAAGAAAAATTGAAGCCGTCACGAGATGAATTAGAACATCTTAAAACTAGGCTTAATTATTGCAATTTCAAGCTGGATTACTACAGTAAAGAGCGTAATATTAATGCTGAAAAACGAACTGCCGCGAAAGAGGAGCTTGAAAAAGCGAATTTAGCCCTCAGTCAGTTGATCGATGAGGAAAAATCGGTGACCGAAGCGCTTGCTAAGTTGAAAGAAAAATAAATCGACTTACGGCTGCTGTAATTTTGACACCAACTTAGTCTGGGGATAACCCCAAAAGGCCAGCAAAAGCTGGTCTTTTTTATGGTTTTTTCTAGAATTTTAACCAGGTGGCTAAATTCTTATGTTTTTCTCTTGACATTAGGGAGCGTAACCGATATGATAAACATAAGCTGATACGCTTCACAGGGTTCCATTATGCAATTAGTGGAGTGTGGAGATTTCATTAAAAACAAAAATACGGATTAAAACAAACCAATGTGCCCTAGGGTGGGCGCGCATCAGCAAAAATATCCTCGAAAGAGGATATTTTTCTTGGGTTTAGTAATCTTCTACGAGCGTGAAGTGCTTACCGGAAATTTCAATAATCGAGTCCGCTTTCGCGCCGCGAGTAGTAAGTTCAGCACGAATGCCAAGTTTTTTCATAATATCACGCAAACGGTTAACCGAAGCGTAGTTCGAAAGGTCGGTGCGACGGGCAAATTTTTCAATCTTTTCACCAGTAACATGATAGACACCTTTTTCATCCTGAGTGACCTGCCAAGCTTTTTTCAGTTCATGATGACTGAGCGAGATAGTTGGGATTTCTGATTCATGATGTGAAATAACAGCAGTTTTAAATTCAACTGGTTTAGCACCGATTTGCTCGGCGGTAATTTCCTGCTGTTTTTGATTCTCTTTCACAGCTAAGAGCAGAGCGCGAAGTAGGTCGTCAAGATTTTTCTTAGCCACGGAAGAAATCGCAAAAATTTTAGCCTCTGGATTGATTTCGAGAATTGCTTGTTTTTGCATTTCAATAATTTCATCGTCGAGACCTTCACATTTAGTCAGGGCGACGATTTCGGTACGAGATTTGAGATCAGAATATTTTTCCAATTCACCACGGATCGTCGAGTAAGCTTGACCGGCATCATCCTGATAAATATCGATGAGATGGAGCAAGACAGCGGTACGGTCGACATGACGCAAGAAGTCATGACCGAGACCACGGCCGTCGCTGGCGCCTTCGATAAGTCCTGGGATATCCGCAATTAAGAGGTCGTTGCGGTCGATAGTCGCCACACCGAGATTTGGTGTAAGCGTGGTAAAGGCATAGTCGGCAATTTCTGGCTTAGCATTAGTGACACTGGCAAGAAAAGTAGACTTACCCGCGTTTGGTAAGCCCACTAACCCGACGTCAGCAAGAAGTTTTAGTTCGATTTCCGCTTCAAAAGCCTCACCTGGTTCACCAACTTCGGCAATCACTGGGGTTTGACGTACGCTGGATTTAAAGTGAGCATTACCAAAACCACCATCGCCACCCTTAGCGATGACCGCCTGCATACCATCTTCAGTGAGGTCGGCAATAACTTGACCATCACGTTTTACGACAGTGCCAACTGGAACTTCGACAATGAGGTTCTTACCAGAGCGACCATTACTACGCGTACCGGAGCCATTACCGCCGTCTGGAGCGGTGAGGATTGGATTAAAACGAAAATCAATTAAAGTATTCGTATCTTTATCGGCTTGGAAGATGATAGAGCCACCTTTACCACCGTTACCACCATCTGGGCCACCCTTGTTAATGTAAATTTCATGGCGAAAAGAGACGGCACCATCGCCACCTTTTCCAGCCTTCAAACTCACTTTTGCCGTATCACAGAACATATTAGAGATATTTTAATATATTTTGATGGAAAAATACAGCATAAGGGGAAAGAATGTCGCATGAAAGAGAACGCCGCATACCTCGTTCCGAAGACGCTCAAGGCCGCTCGGCCAAGCTTATGCTCCGTCAGAGGTAAGCGGCATTCTCTTTTAATAACATTCAAATGAAGGGCAAGACGACATTCTCTTTTAAAAATCAAAAGAGAGGTAAGTGGTATTCTCTTTTATTAGCCTATGGTTTTCGGGTGAAATAGCCTGGACGACCGTGGGCTGGGTCATCGATACGGAGCCAAGATTTGTCGGCAGTGGATGGGTCGGCAAGATACGACCCTGCGCCGCCACGAAGCTTCTTACGATTTTCAAACATACCCGAACTCCAGCTGAGCATTTTTTCCGTATTAAAATCTGCGCCAACATAAATTGTTTCGAGATTATCCCCGCGCTCGTATTCATATATCTTAAATAAACTACTTACATTAACTACGTTTCGAGTATCAAAATTCGAAATATCTAGGGTTACAAGTTTACTCATATTCGAGAACATCCCGTTAATATCTGTGACGTTTTGAGTGTTAAAATTAGATAAGTCAAGTGTAGTTAGATTTTCCATACTACTAAACATACTACCCATGTCTGTAACATTTTGAGTGTTAAAATTGGATAAATCCAAGGAAGTGAGGCTTCTAACATCCCAAAACATTGCATCCATGTTCTTGACATTTCGCGTATCGAAATTTGAAAGATTCAGTGAAGTGATATTTATTAATCCATGAAACATCTCACTCATATCTGTAACTTTTTGAGTATTGAAACTAGTTAAATTTAATGAAGAGAGGTTATACGCATCATGGAACATGCTATTCATATTTTTGACATTTTGAGTATTAAAATTTGATAAATCAAGCGAAGTAATTGCCCTCATATCACGAAACATTTCATTCATATTCTCGACATTTCCGGTATCAAAATTTGATAGATTCAATGTAGCAAGTTTATATATGGATGAAAACATCTGGTGCATATCTGTGACGTTTTGAGTATTGAAATTTGATAAATCAAGCGAAGTAATATTATCTAATCCATAAAACATCTGCGCCATATCAGTAACGTTTCTAGTATCAAAGGCCGATAAATCCAGGCCAGTAACACTATCGAGACCATCAAACATACCCCGCATACTAGTAGTATTACTAGTATTA
>CALKRO010000053.1 GCA_937990205.1 uncultured Candidatus Saccharibacteria bacterium
TCAAAATTTGAAAGATTAAAGGCAGTGAGGTTAGTCATGTTAAAAAACATGCCGCCCATATTCGTCACATTAGAGGTATTAAAGTTGGAAAGATTAAGGGTAGTGAGATTACGCATACCATTAAACATATGGCTCATATTCGTCACCCTCGAGGTATCGAACTTAGAGAGATCTAGTTCTAAAATATTTTTTATTTTTTGCTCACTATCCCCTGAAAAGAACATCATGCTACTATTAGTATTTAAATAAACCTTTTCTGGTTCAGCATGATAATAGGCTGTCTTATCTGTCGGATCTAGCCAGAGTTTGATTCTATAATCAGAGTCCTCATCTTGAATATCTACCGTATTCATATAAACTACTGGCGCAAGTGCACTCTTTTTAAAATGTTCAATTTTATTTGTGGCAGTCTCGAGAGATTTTAATTTTGCATTAAAATCCGGACCATTCGTCACCATCGCGCGCATTTGGTAAGGGTTGGAGACAAAAGAAAGGACCAATTTATTCTGATAATTCCCTGACTCTAGATTATCGGCCAGTTTCATACCAATACTAAGTTGATTCAATTCATTACCATTAGTCTTCCCTGTAGTTTGAAGAATTTGCGCTGGTGTAGACAAAGCTGGAATCGGTGCGTAATTCATAGACGCTCCGAATTTATAGCCCCAAGAATTATTTGGCAGATTATTTAAGGATAAAATATTGCTAACTGAGTTAATTTTCGCCCCAGTAGTAGAGCTACTATTAGTTAGCGCCGTATTTTCTGTTTCCGCACTTAACGTCGCAGTGTATCCTGTTCGATTATTCGTATTAACTGTAAAATTAAATGGAATCTCGGTGGTCTTATCCGTAGAATTAATCACCTGGTTCCCATTCACTTGCAGATTCGCTTGATCCACGGAAGCGGAAAGCGTTGGCACGAAGAGAGCCGAAACATTATTTGAGTTAAAACTTAATCCAAGAAAAGAAACCAAAAACCCAGCACTTACTGCAAAAATATTTTTCCACAAAAATAATTTAAGAGAATTAGATTTTTGGCCTTGCATATGCATTTATCTTACCATAAACGTGATGATTTTTATAGTTTTTTAATGAAGTAACCTGGACGGCCGTTAGTTGGGTCGTCGATACGGAGCCAGGATTTATCCGCAGTGGATGGATCAGCTAGATATGAGCCAGCACCACCCCGTAGCTTCTTACGATTTTTAAACATTTCTGAAAAGTTTGTAAGTTTAGCTGTGTCAAAATCATTATTTACATAGATTTTTTCTAGCTTATCTTGAAGTTTATCTTCATCTCGAAGAGCAAACACAGAACTCATATCCTTTACCTTAGAGGTATCAAAATTAGAGATATCAAGTGTGACGAGATTAGGCATGCCAGCAAACATATAACGCATGTTCGTCACCTGAGAGGTATTAAAGTTGGCAAGATTAAGTGTAGTGAGATTAGACATGCCATAAAACATAGCGTTCATGTTCGTTACATTGGAAGTATCGAAGCTAGAAAGATTAAGAGTAGTAAGAT
>CALKRO010000054.1 GCA_937990205.1 uncultured Candidatus Saccharibacteria bacterium
TCCTTGTTTCCAGTTAAATAGCTAATACCAAGGGCCAGTTCGTCATGCTCGGAATATTTTAAAAGCCTCTCCTTTAACAAAGCGACGAATTTTCGCTGTGTATGCACCTTTTCGTTTCTTGCTCTTATAAAATTCGTCTTGGGTTCATTACCGGCAATAAATAAATCTGGAGACCGACAGAAAACTCGTCCAGCTGCAATTAAAATTAAGCCTACTATAAATAAATTTTCTATACGTATTTTCATTTACAACCTCCAAACTCAACATAAAAAAACTTTCATTTTTTGACAAGCATTTTTTTAAATAAAACAAAAAATTACAGATTAAAAAATCTTAAGCATAAGCAAGTTATCAAAAGGTAACATAAAAAGCATAAGCAAGTTATTAAAAAAATAAAAAAATCCAAACTCACCAGATATAAAATCTCAACTTATTATTAATTTAGATGTTTAAAAACTTGCGAAATTTTCTATTTACTTTATGCTAGATATTAAGATGAAGCAGAAAAATCCAATTATCACCCCAGAAACCCCACTGGAAGTTATTAATTTCGCCACAACCGGACAGGGAATTGCGACCAATTCAGATGGTAAAAAAATCTTCCTGTGGAACGCCATGCCAGGAGAAAAAATCACCGAATATCAGGTTTTAAAACAAAAATCCCATCTCACCGAAGCCGTAGCTCTGAAAATTGAAAACCCTAATCCACACCGCGTATTGCCGCGTGACGAACACTATCTTTCTAATTCACCTTGGCAAATTCTAGATATCAGCTACGAGAATTTAGTCAAAAAAAAAATTATCGAAGAACTTTTTTCTAAGCTAGATGCACCAAAAATAGCCTTTGAGCCAAGTGATAATGAATATTTTTATCGCAATAAGATGGAATATTCACTTTACTACGATCATGAAACCGCTAAAATTCATCCGGCTATTCACCGTCGTGGTTCACATCATAAAATCCCCATCCTCACTTCTTCACTCGAAAATCCAGCCATTTATCATCGCGCCATGGAAATTATCAATGAGTTAAATGCTAAACAAGAAGATTCCAGAAAATATCAGTCTCTTCTTCTTCGTTGCAACCGTCAGGGCGAAGTTAGCGGTGGTCTTTATAAAAATTATCAACCCCATCCTATCTTTGAAAATCTGACAGATAAAATCTTGGGGTACGAATTTTCTTATTCTCCAAACGGATTTTTTCAAATCAATCTTCCAGAATATGAAAAAGTTTTACGAAAAATCAAAGATTTTATCAAAGACCAAAACAAAGTCGTCGACCTTTACTCCGGCGTTGGTACCATCGGATTAACTGTTGCTGGAGATAAAAATCTCACACTTGTCGAAGTTGATAAATTTGCTCACGGTGAACTACTAAATAATATTGAATCGGTAAAATCTAGTACTGGCAACTCCGAAATCACTGGCATCCTCGCAAAATCTGAGGACATTTATGATCATATCGAGCATGGTTCAACTGTTATTGTTGACCCGCCGCGCTCTGGTTGCGACTCTAAACTTATTGACACAATCAATCAAAAACTTCCCGAAAAACTTGTCTACCTATCCTGCAATCCTATCACCCAAGTACGCGACCTCGAAAGGCTTACTCAAAATTATCAAATTACGGATGTTACCGGATATAATTTCTTCCCACACACACCACACATTGAATGTCTAGTCTTACTAGAGCGCAGATAAAGTCATAAAATATAAAAAACATAATCAAGGTAATCTATGAACGATTTTTTACTACTCACTATAAAACTACTCATCGGCTTCCTCGCTCTCATTATCATTATCAATATTACCGGTAAGGGAAATCTTGCGCCGACTTCCGCCAGTGATCAAATTCAAAATTATGTCCTTGGTGGTATTATTGGTGGAGTAATTTACAATAATGATATTTCTATTTTAGAATTCATCACCATTTTAGCTATCTGGTGTTTCTTAGTACTTTCTCTAAAATGGATCAAAACCCACAACGTGCGTATTAAGCAAATCCTTGACGGAAAAGCCCTCATCTTAGTTGATAATGGCAAGATTAATATTGATAATTGCCGAAAAATTAATCTCAGCGCTCATGATCTTGCTTTTAAATTACGCACCAATGGTGTTTATTCTACCGAAAAGATTAAGCGCGCGATTATTGAGCAAAATGGTAGTCTACTAGTTATTCATAAAGGGGAAGAAAACCCCAAATTTCCAATTATTACCGATGGTCAGGTCCAATTTGATATTTTAGAAGTCATCGGCAAAAATGAAAGCTGGCTAAAGCAAGAACTTAAAAAACACGGGATTACACATCCTAGCCAAGTTTTTCTTGGTGAGTACGAAGACGGAAAAGCTACCTTTACTCCATATCAATAATGAAGACTTGTCTAAATCACTTGACAGTTTTCACAATGTTCCTTTATTATCGTTTATGTTTAATTTAAAAAGGAGACTATTTTATGAAGCCGAATAATATTAAAAGCAAAATCAATACTATTGTTGGGTCAATCGGGGCTTTTATTGGTATCTTCGTTTTCATTGCTTATATCCCACAGATTATTGCAAACATCAGTGGATCCAAAGGTCAACCTTGGCAGCCAGCTATGGCCGCTTTCTCGTGTCTAATTTGGGTGATTTATGGTTGGACTAAAGAGCCGAAAAAAGATTACATTCTAATTATTCCAAATACTTTTGGCGTTATTCTGGGATTTCTCGCTTTTATGACAGCCCTCTAGTCAAAGGAAAATATGCAAAATTATCCCCCCAATCAATTCCAAAAAGACTAAATCTACCCCAATCACTTATCGACGAATGCGTAACCGCCTTGTAAAATATGGTGCTATCGGATTTATTCTTAATGCAGCCATTTACCTTATTACCGAATTTATTGCAGCTCTTAGCACTAACCAAGATCTAGGATATATCTATTCTAAGCAATTCATCAGTGCACTGGGAGTGTATCCTGGGCAAATCGCCGATGGCGCACCAAACAATTTTTCACCCCTTGCCATAGTAATGAATCTGGGCTTCATCGTCACCGCTTTTGGTTTTTCTATTAGTTATGCCTTATTACTATATCCAAAATTTAAAGATAGAAACACCAAACTAGCCTGCAGTTTAATGATGGTGGCCACACTATTCAGCATTGGTAGCCTCCTAGTTGGGCTTTTTCAAGGCGGTGTCCCCAACCAAGCTTCCTTACATGGCATTGGAGCCAGATTATCATTCCTCATGGGTAATCTTACCCTGCTTCTCACCGGAATCTTTCTAAAACCAAATCATAAAATCTATCGCCTAACCGCTATTCTGCTTTCAATTATTGGCATCAGTTTTGCATTTCTTCTTCAATACGCCATCACGAACAATCTAACTGAAGTAGCCGCCATCTACGAACGTCTCACGGTTTATCCTATTACCACTTGGCAGATAATTACTGGTATAATCTTCTTAAAAGAATCCATTCAAACCAAACGTAATCTATCGCCAAAGGCCAAAAAGGAGAACAAGGATGAGACCAAATAAAGAACAACAAGCCGCCATTGAATATCTAGGCGGGCCACTTCTGGTTTTGGCTGGCCCAGGTACCGGTAAGACGCAAATTATTTCTCAGCGCGTCGCTCACATCTTGAATGTTACCCAAACCAACCCAAGCAACATCCTTTGTCTCACTTTTACTGACGCCGCCGCCACCAACATGCGTGACCGCCTACGCACCGTAATCGGCAACTCCGCTGATGAATTGAACATCATGACCTATCACTCCTTCGGCAAAACCATCATCGGTCGTTACCAGAATTATGCCACCGAAATTGAACGTTTATCCGAAAAAAATATTAGCCCCGTCGAAGCCGAGAACTTCTTCCAGCAACTTCTTGACGAGCTACCTATTACTAATCCGTTGCGAGCTAATAAGGCTAGCGAAGTATCCGGATTAATCAATAAACTTAAAAATGCTAATCTTTCCATCGCTGACCTAAAAATCATTCAGGAAGCCAATCAAAAAGATATTGAAAATCTCAACCAAGCTCTCGCCGCCACCACCATTGGTAAAGCCAGTAGTGGCAATTTTGAAAGTAAATGCAAGGAACGCTATTTCCCGATTCTTACCGTATTAGGTCAAGTCAGTTCTTCCCATGATCAAAACATCTTACCAAACGTACCATATATTTCCAGTGAACTCTATCGCCAGATGCTTGATCTTTATCAGTCTGAAATCACCAAAGATAAACCTTCTATTGCAGCTCTAAAAAAATTTACCGATAAACATTTCACTTTAAATGCTAGTGGAGTTTGTTATTATAAACAAACTAACGACATTGTTAAATTTTCCACCATTCTAGATTTTTGTCAAAAATACCAGACCTATCTCGCCGACAGCCGTTTAGTTGACTACGCCGATATGATTCTTGAAGCAATTAAACATCTAGAGACTGACCCAGATTTTAGAGCCATGATGGCTGAGCAGTTTCAATATATCATGCTCGATGAGTTTCAAGATTCCAATCCGGCTCAAGTTCGTTTAATTCAGCTTATTACCGACTATGATAAGCCAGAAATTATGGCCGTAGGTGATGACGACCAGACTATTTATGAATTCCAAGGCGCACTTTCTTCCAATCTCGTCGATTTCTACCAGCATTACCAAGCCAAAATCATTATTCTTAAAGAAAATTATCGTTCAACCAGTGAAATTCTTACTTTGTCGCGTAAAATTGCTGATCAAATTCCCGATAGCTTCATTAAATCCGAGTCCGTCCTAACCAGCCTAGGTGAAACTTCCGGTGACTTCACTAAAAATCTTCATGCCGCCAGAAACTCAGAATTATCAAAAATCACTAGTGACGATCAGGTGCTTCAACCAATCAACCGCCCAAACACTCGTATTTCTCGTCATCACTTCAGAGACACCATTTCTGAGTATCAGTGGGTCGCCGAAACCATTCATAATCTTATCCAAAGTGGGGAAGAGCAAAAAAATATTGCCATTATCGCCCGAAAACACGATATCTTGAAGGCAATACTGCCATATCTTCGCAAATACGACAATATTAACGTCACTTATGAACGAAAGGAAAATATTCTTGAAGATGCCAAAATCAAAGAACTTCATGACCTACTTCGTGTCATTCACCAGCTCGCATCTGGACAAGACCCCCTTGATTTACTTGCAGAAATTATGAGCGCCGACTATCTCGGACTTAATCCACTTGATTTTGTGCAACTAGTTCACACTGGATATCACGACCATCGTCATTTTCTCGATTATCTACTCGGTTATCAAAAACTTCCCGCCGTACAAAATTTTGCCAAATTCCTCGCTGAACTTGCCAAAAAATCTCTCACCTCGTCTGTCGAAGATATGATAAATTTCCTCATCAACTTAAAACCGATTTATCTTGATCTTGAAACTTCAGAAATAAATTCTGGGTCTAATGAAACGCCAAAATCAAACCCTGACTCCGCCATCATCGATCCATTCGAAATTGGCTCTGAGTCTACCACATCTACCGAAAAATCTCTTTATATTTCACCATTTTTACCAAATCTTGATTATGAAAATCCGGAAACTCTAGCCAAACAACTAACCTCCAAGGAAGTTCGCCAGATGGTAGATTTTTACCAAAATCTCGCCACTTTGAAAGAGGAATTTTATAATTTCACCAAGGCTGATCATCCAAAGCTTGCCGACTATATTGATTTTCTCGACAAGTATCAAGCCACCAATACCGCCATCCAAAAATCTGCCATTTTTTCCGATGACC
This sequence comes from uncultured Candidatus Saccharibacteria bacterium, assembly GCA_937990205.1. Lineage (GTDB taxonomy): Bacteria > Patescibacteriota > Saccharimonadia > Saccharimonadales > Saccharimonadaceae > Nanosyncoccus. The sequence continues at coordinate 5,757 of CALKRO010000054.1, forward strand.
AAAACGCTGTCACTCTAATCTCCGCTCATAAATCTAAAGGTCTTGAATTCAAACACGTCTTTCTCCTTGATCTTTCAGATGCTCATTGGAATCAGAATCGTGGATCGCAGGGAATTAAACCTCCTTTTAATTTGACTTTTGTTAATGGTGCTTCCGAAAGTGAAGGTTGTAATCTACGTCTCCTCTTTGTGGCCATGACTCGTGCCGCTAAATCTCTCACCATGACCAGTGCCACTATTAATCACAACCAGAGCATCACCAAGCCGCTTGGTATGATGATGGAAATAAATGAGGAAAAAATTATTAAAACCTCTCCATTATTAGAAGCACCTGAAATTTTCCAACATCCATCCGATAATTCTGAAATTACCGAATTACAACATCTAAAATCTACCTGGCTCGACAAATATCTCGATCCAAAAGACGATTTACTCAAATACCTTCACGCCAAGGCCGACAACATTTGGCTTTCCGCCACCGACGTTTCAAATTTCGTAGACCTCGAATATAACGGTCCACTCAATTTCTATCGCAACCGCCTCATTGGTGCACCACGCAGTATTGAAAATGTGGTAAATATTGAAAAGGGTAATCTGATTCACAAATGTTTTGAGATGATTACTAATCAAAAAATCACCGCTGATCAGGCCCTCGAATATTACCTTGAAACTGCCAAAAACCTTGATCTTTCGGAACGTGAAATCGAAGATCTCATTACCATTGGTAAAACCGAATTGCTTCAAAGTATCGAGTATTTCCACGACATTCTCTTTGACGAACATGCTAAGGCCGAAGTTTCATTTAGTCATGAAAAACTTTCCTTTGAAGGCGTCCCTATCACCGGTACCATCGATCATCTTACCATCGATGAACAGAATAAAACTATTCGCATCTACGATTTCAAAACTTCAACTGGTATGCAAGAAAAGGACACCTGGAAAAATAACAAAAAACTTTTCATCTATACTATTCAGTTGCTTTTCTATTACTATCTTGTCACCACTTCGCCAACCTATAAAAATTACACGGTCGAATCTATGAGCTTGCTTTTCGTTCTTCCAAGCTATAAAAACGTCAAACCAGGCGAACCGGGTGAATTCTTCGAAAAGACCATCACTAAATCTGAGATCGCCGAATTTGACATCAACATTCCGAAACTTATTCACGCCATTCGCCATCAACTAGATACCTTAGATTTCTTAAATACCGAATCTTTTACCTGCAAACCAGTCGGATACACCACCAAGAAAGCTGAGATTATCGACTTCGCCAACCAGCTAATCGCCGACTATGATAAAATTAAAGGGTAATGTATCAAAATTTTTCAGAATTTCTCCAAAACAAAAGCAAAATCTGCGTCATTCAAGCCGAAAATCCCGACGGCGATTCACTAGGTTCCAGCTTAGCGCTCGAGTCTCTCCTTGAAGACAAGGAAATTTCACTTTATTGCCCGGTCAATGTACCAAAGTATCTCCGCTATTTTTCTGGCTGGGAACGTATTGATCAAAATTTTGATTACCACGCGGATGGATATATTATTGTCGACACAGCCGCTACGATTCTTCTTAGCAAGCTACTTGACGATTTGGTTATCCGTAATATTCTCTACACTAAACCAATTTTCGTCATCGACCATCATGAAACTGACGATGATTTAGATTTTCCACACCAAAGTATTATCGAACATTTACCATCTTGCACTAATCTGATTTACAAAATTGCCATTGATCAAAATATCAAAATCAATCAATCCGCCGCCGAAAATATTTTTCAAGGTCTACTTTCCGATACTCTTGGCCTCACCACCGCTGGAGTCACCGCTGATACTTTCCGCGTCGCGGCCCACCTTGCCGAACTTGGCGCCGACATCAATAAGCTAGAAGAAAATCGCAAAGAATACATGAAAAAGTCGCGACGTATTCTCGATTATAAGGCCGACCTCATTAAGCGCATCGAATATAGCCTCGATGATAAGCTTTCCACCATCCATATTCCTTGGTCTGATATTACAGAATTTTCTGATGAGTATAATCCAAACGCGCTCATCCTCGAAGAGATGAAGATGGTCGAAGGCGTCGAAGTCGCCGTGGCCATTAAAACATATCCAGACGGCAAAGTCACTGGCAAAATTCGTACCTCGAAGCCAATCGCTGATAAGGTCGCTGGTTATTTTGGTGGCGGTGGTCACCCATTTGCCGCTGGCTTTCGCACTTATGACACCACTTATGATGACGTATTACGTGACTTAGTTTTCTGTTGTAATGATTTACTTTTTAAGTCCCAAGAAACCAATTAATCGAGAAACTCTATGACCAAACTTCACCTATTCAATACCAAGACTCGTCAAATCGAAGAGTTCATTCCTCAAAATCCAGAAAACGTCAAAATCTATACCTGTGGACCTACTGTCTACAGTTTCGCACACATTGGGAATTTTGCTAGCTATATCTACTGGGATTTATTAGTCCGTACCCTCAAAATTAATCACCTAAATCCCCACCGCATTATTAATATTACTGATGTCGGACACCTCGCATCTGATGCCGACGACGGGGAAGATAAGCTTGAAAAAGGCGCTAAACGTGAAAATAAAACCGTTTGGGAAATTGCTAAATTTTACGAAGCGGCTTTCATTAAAGATTTTAATGCTCTAAATTTATTACCACCTACCAAATTCTGCCGTGCCACCGATTACATCCAGGAAGACATTGATGTGATAAATACCTTAATTTCGCGTGGATACACCTATGAAACTTCGGATGGCATTTATTTTGATACCAGTAAATTTGCTACCTACGCCGATTTTGCCAGACTCGATCTTGATAACCTACGTGCTGGCGCCCGCGTCGATTTTAATTCCGAAAAACGCAATATTTCTGATTTTGCTATCTGGAAATTTATTAAACCTGGCGAAGATCATGCCATGCAGTGGGATTTTCAAGGCAAAAAAGGCTACCCAGGCTGGCATCTTGAATGCTCCACCATCTCACATTTTGAATTAGGTGAGCCCCTCGACATTCATGCCGGCGGCATCGATCACATTCCGATTCATCACACCAATGAAATCGCCCAATCGGAAGCTGCTTTTGGTAAAACTATGGCTAATTACTGGCTCCACGCCAATTTCATCACCATTGATAATCAAAAAATTAGCAAATCCCTCGGCAATACTTACTCAATTCAAAATCTAAGAGATCGCGGCTTCTCGCCACTGGATTTTAAGCTCTGGATTTTGCAAGGGCATTATCAATCCGAACGAAACTTTACCTTCGAAGGTCTTGCGGCTGCCAAAAATCGACGCCTACATTGGTTAAATCGTCTAGCGAAAACCTTGCAGGAAACTACTACTATCGAAAATCAAGCTGCACTGCTTACCAAAATTCAAAAAACCGACTATCAAACAACAGAATTACAAGAAAAACTAATTGATATCATCAATCAAAATCTTAACTCCGCTGAAGTCTTTGCCGAAATTGATCAAAATGAATTAAGTTTAGGTGATTGGCGTTTTGTCGATGAATTATTCGGGCTTCGTTTCTTTGATAGTCTTATTCTGCCATCAAGTGAAATTCAAATTCTCATCGAAGAGCGCACCAAAGCTAAACAAAATAAAGATTACGCCAAGGCCGACCAGATTCGCGAAGAATTAAAAGCGCATAATTTTAGTATTTTAGACACCAATCAAACCAGTTTCTGGCAATATCTTGAAGCACCAATGATATAATCAAACAAAGGAGTATATGTCACGCACAATTGATATCGATACAAAAACATTTGTCCGCTTTTGGCTAGTCTTAATCGCTTTTGCCGCCGCCGGATTTTTCATTATTAAAGCTGCCGGTGGTCTAATCATCGTCGGAATTTCCGCTTTTCTAGCAATCTCTCTCCATCCACTGGCTAAACAAATCGATAAAATCGACAAACGTAAAAGTCGCCCTGGACTTTCTTCCGCATTAGCAGTTTTTTCGATTGCACTAGCTTTTGCCATTATCGTGGGCGTGATTGGTCCGGTTATTGTCGAGCAAGTTTCTAATTTTCTCGCCACTGCACCAGCCAAAATCTCCGAAGTTATCGATCATTTAGATATTAATGGTATTGGTAATTATTTTGGTATTTCTAATCTTCAAGACAGCCTGATTACTGGCATCAAAAGTTTCAGTAGTACTATGCTCGGAAACATTAGCAATATTGCTGTCGGCAGTATTGGCGCCATCAGTAATATCATCACTAGTGTGATTCTTACCATTGTGCTTACCATCCTCTTTATGCTTGAAGGTCCGACCATGATGCAAGATTTTTGGCACGTCATGGCAGTCAAAGATAAAAAGTCCGCTCGCGTCTGGCAGCGCGTCACTACTCGTATGGGCAATGTGGTGGCAGCCTATGTTTCGTCCCAAGTCTTTATAGCTCTCCTCGACGGCCTCATGACTATGCTCGGCGTTTTTGTTATCACTCTTATCTTCGGTCTTCCAGTTACTCTTACCATACCTCTCGGCCTCATTTCCTTCCTCTTCTTCCTCATTCCAATGTTTGGCCCAGTCATCGGCTGTATCTTGAATACCACTCTACTTTTCATCAACGCTCCAGGTGCCGCCATTGCTTTCTTTATTTTCTATCTCATCTATCAGCAAATCGAAAACAATATCATCGGCCCTCGCATTCAGGGCAAGGGACTCAATCTTCCGCCACTTGCGATTTTAGTTTCCATCACCATCGGTATGTACGCCTTTGGTTTGATTGGCTGTATTGTAGCAATCCCAATCGCTGGCTGCATTAAAATTCTTTTCGAAGAAGCTTCCAATATCCGCGCTACGCTCGATGACGAAAAATAATTAAAATCCTAGGTCTAGTCCAAGATTAAAAAATGAATCATCCTGATTCGCTTGACTAGTCATCCAAAATTTCACATAATTAATAAGCACTTAAAAAGGAAAAATTACTATGGAACAAGTTTTACCATTTCTTGAAGGAATGTTTTATATTGCAACTACCGATGGCGATCAGCCACATCTTCGCATTTTCGATGCCGCTGGCATTCTCGACGGCCACCTCTACATTGGTACCAAATCCAATAAACAAGTTTACGCTCAAATCGAAAAAAATCCTAAGGTCGAAATCTATGTCTTTAGCAACGAATTAGGTCTCATGCGTTTTACCGCCGAAGCTAAAACTGTTGCCGACAAGGAATTAAACCAAAAGGCTTACGAATCTACCGGCAAGACCTACGACGAAACTTCTGCCGCTATTGAGCTCACCAACGTTCAAGGCTCTATTAAAACTAAAGACGGCGAAACTGTCGAGATTAATTTCTAAGATGGATAAGCAAGTCAGAAAACGTAATCTCTTAATTTATTTCACCGCCATCTCGGCTGGAATCCTTTTGATCTCAAACTTAGCTGCAACCAAGCTTTGGGACCTCTTCGGCATTCCAGTCGACGGGGGCGTAATTAGCTTCCCAATTTCCTACATTCTCGGTGATATTATCATTGAATTTTACGGACACAAAACCGCCAAGCACATCATTCTCGGCAGTCTCTTAGTTAATATCATTGCTGCGCTCACTTTTTGGATCGTCATCGCCCTGCCTCCATTTGCTGGCACTGAAGGTATGCAAGAGTCAATTGCTAATGTCTTAGGTTTTGCGCCACGTATTATTATTGGTTCACTCACTGCCTACCTATTTTCACAGTTTTCCAACAACTACATCTTCGAAAAAATTAAGCAAAAGACTGGTCAAAAACTTTTCATCGTCCGCGCCCTCACCTCTTCTTTCGTAGCTCACTTTTTCGATACACTTGTTTTCGAAACTGTCGCCTTCCTCGGCGTCCTGGCTTTCTCGGACTTCCTAAATCAAGCAATTTTTGCTTATATTATCGGGATTGGCATCGAAATCGTCTTGTCACCAGTCGAAATTCTGATTGTAAATAATCTCCGCAAATATATTCCAGCCCATAAAGTTGAAACCGCAAAGCTCACCGAAGAGGCGTCTGAAAAATAGAGAATTATGACAACTCCCGGTTTCTCATTCGAAATTAACGAATGCATTCCTGGCGCACTTGGCCGCGCCGGAACTATTCATACCCCACACGGCGACATTAAGACTCCAGCCTTTATGGCGGTCGGCACCACCGGGGCCATTCGCTTTCTTTCACCAGAAGAACTTCATCAGACCAAAGCTCAAGCCATGCTCAGTAATGGTTACCACCTTCGTCGCAAATCGCACGAAATTGCGGAAGCTGGCGGTTTAGCCAACTGGTCAAATTGGCATGGGCCGACCCTCACCGATTCTGGTGGCTTCCAAGTCATGTCACTCGGTTCTGGCCTTGGCAAAGTCGTCTCTATGGAGCGCGAGCGTGGTGTAGTTAATACCGCCCACCAAGAACGCCTCGCCCACGTTACCGAAGATGGGGTTAATTTCCGCGACCCTTTCGATGGTCAACCAGATTTTATTGGCCCAGAAGAATCTATGCAGATTCAATGCCGTATCGGCGCCGATATTCACATGGCTTTTGATGAACTTACTTCCTTAGCCGACAGCTACGAATATAATGTTGAGGCTCTCGCCCGTACCGAACGTTGGGCTAAACGTAGTCTCGACGAGCATTTTAAATTACGTGACTCACTCGGCTACCGTCAAAGCCTTTATGGAGTTCTACAAGGTGGACGCTGGGAAGATTTAAGGCGCAGTACGGCCAAAAAGTTTGGCGAAATGCCGTTTGATGGCTATGGTCTTGGTGGCGCCTTTCTTAAGGAAGACCTCGGTGAAATTTTACGTTGGTGTAATGAAGAATTACCCGAGAATAAACCACGCCACCTACTGGGACTCTCGCATCCGGATGATATTTTAATTGGCACCGAAATGGGCGCTGATACTTTTGACTGCGTCGCACCAACCAGGGAAGCTCGCCACGGTAAAATTTATACCAAATACGGCGACATTAATCTGCGTAAATTTAAGGATAGCAACGAATTGCTTGATGCCCACTGTGACTGTACTACCTGTAGAGCTGGTTGGACCAGAGGACGACTGCGTGCGCTTTGGAAATCTGGTGACCCAGAATTAAAACGCCAATATTATAATCTTGCTACCGCTCATAATTTACGTTTCATCATTCGTCTCACCGAACAAATTCGCGAAAGCATCCTAAATCAAAGCTTTTTTAAATTCAAAAAACAATTTTTGCGTGATTATTATCAAAAATAAGAACCATAATCGTGATAAAATAGATTAGTGGAAAATAAAGTTTCATTCTTCAAAAGATATCCAATCGTCAAAGATTTTGTTAACTTAATTGTTTTTGTCGCCTGCGTCATTCTCGGCACGATGTTCTTAAATGCCTATGTTTTTCGCTCATATAATGTAGTAGGACATTCCATGGATAACACCCTGAGCGAAAACGACCGTTTAATCGTCAATCGTCTAGCCGTCAGTATGAGCCATCTATCCGGCAAAGAATACGTGCCAGAACGTGGCCAAATCATCGTCTTTCTCAATGGTGAGTCCAGTGGTAAGCTCACTTGTAATGTCGACTCTACCATTAAAGACCAATATATCATCAAACGTGTTATTGCTTTTCCAGGTGAACGCGTTGTGGTGAAAGACGGTAAAATCACGGTTTATAACGACCAGAACCCTAATGGCTTCGATCCAGATACTGCTACTAGAAAATCCGCTACCGATGGACCAAAGGCCAACACTTCTGGCGAAGTCGATATCACGGTCCCAGATGGTGAAATTTTCGTAGTCGGAGACAACCGTGAAGGCACTCATTCCTACGATTCTCGTTATGGCCTTGGCACTATTCCATATTGTCGCATCATTGGGCCAGTTCTCATGCGACTTTATCCCTTCGATCACATTCGTTTATTTCAATAATAAGGTATAATATTCTATATGGCAGATTATGTAATCATCCGACGTGGCCGCAACATTCTGAGTACAATCTTACATGTGCTACTCAATTTAGTGCTTGCAATTGCCACTATTTTCTTAAACCTTGCTACAGCAAGTTTTCTCCCGGGGTGCGTATTAGTATTGCTCTCTAAATGGCGTATGTTCGCCGTACGTCCACGCTATTTATTTGTTAATATAAAATCCAACCTAGTCGACCTCATCATGGGTTTTTCCTTCGTATTTCTCGCCTACTGTGCTGGAAATATTCTAAGCCCATTGCATTACGTACTGACGGCCCTCTATTCACTCTGGCTTATCGTTCTTAAGCCAATGTCTTCTAACTTCGCTACCAAACTCCAGGCGCTTCTCGCAGTATTTTTCGGCAGCACCGCCATTACCCTGATGGTGGCTAGCAGCAGCTCTGGTCTCACCGTCCTGTTAAACTTTATCCTCGGTTTTGCCGTAGCACGTCACGTCTTGGTACAGAGCGAAGATACTGGATACGGCTTAATCACCCTAATTTCTGGTCTACTTTTCGCCGAGATTTCCTGGCTAGCTGAATTTTGGCTCATCGTCTATTCATTCAAGGCCTTCGGGATAATTATTCCACAAATCTCCATTATTCTGACAATCTTAGCATTTCTAGCCGGTCTTCTTTATCAAAATGCCAGTCAAAATGACCAGAAAATCGAAAAGAAAGATATTCTCGTACCTACTATTTTTGCTATTTCCGTAATCCTGATAATCGTGCTATGGTTTAGTAAACCACTATTCAATGTCTAATCTTACGTTTAAGGAGGTAAAAAATGAACGAAGATAAAAGTAATTTTGAGCCAAAAGACTCAACCGAATTAGAAGAAGTAAAAAACATCTCTGAATCAGAAGATCTCGAATCTACCGATTCATCCGTGAATCCAGTCGAAGAGTCAGAAGCTACCGACACCTCAGAACATTCCGAAGCTTCAGAACGATCCAAAAACGAAACCGAAGTTGAAGTTGAAACTGAAACCGATTCCGAGACCGAAGATGAATCTGCGGCTGAAGCCGAAGAACCTGAGGTCGAATCAGATTCTGACACTGAATCTGAAGCAAAAGAATCTGAAGATGAATCCGAGAAAGCTACTGAAGTCAATTCCGCTGAAGATACCGAATCTGAATCTGAAGAAAAATCCACCTCAAAAACCGAGAAAAAACCTAAGGTTAAAACCGGTAAAAATCGTTTTGCTACCTTCGCCAGTCTCGTAGCCGTCGCCTTATCAGGCACCGCGCTTTATTATGCTTACAACCGTCCTACTACTTCAATTTTCCACAGTAATAATTCGGTCAGCAATAACGCCGCTACCTTTGCCGAAGGTTCAATTTCTGAAATTGCCAATTCCGTCTCGAAAAGTGTCGTTTCAATCATCACCAACACTAGCACCACCGGCTCTTTCTTTACTGGTCAAGTTTCCCAGGCTGCCGGTACCGGCTTTATCATCAGTAGCGATGGCTATATCGCCACTAATAAACACGTCGTCGCTAATGCTACTAAAATTGGCGTCATCCTCGACGATGGCTCGACTTATGAAGATGTCGAACTTATCGGCACCGACCCAATCAATGATTTTGCCATTATTAAAATCAAAGACGTTAAAGATCTCACGCCAATCAAAATTGGTGACAGCAAAACCACTAACATCGGCCAGCAAGTTGTAGCTATCGGCAACGCGCTTGGCACCTACCAAAACTCCGTGACCTCTGGTATCATCTCTGGTAAAGGTCGTAGCCTCACCGCCTCTGATTCTTCTCGCACCACCTATGAAACCCTTTCCGATATGATTCAAACCGATGCCGCAATTAACGGCGGTAACTCTGGTGGACCACTCGTCAATGCCGCCGGTGAAGTGATTGGTATCAATACCGCCTATGCTAGCCAGGGGAATAACGTTGGCTTTGCTATCCCTATCAATAGCGTTAAGGGAATTATGGCCGGTGTCCTCAAAGATGGCAAATTCGAACGCGCCGTATTAGGTGTCCGCTACCAAACCATCACCCCGCTTATTGCCAAAGAAAAGAAGCTTGATGTCACGGCTGGTGCCTACGTCAAAGGTTCAAACAATGCCTCCGCCGTCATCAAGGGTAGCGCTGGCGACAAGGCCGGCATCAAAGACGGTGACATTATTACTGCCGTTAATGACACCAAAATCGGCACTGCCGGATCTCTCGGTAGCTTAATCGGTGAATACGCCGTCGGTGACACAGTTAAACTCGAAGCCTATCGTGACAAAAAATATATCCAGCTCGATGTTAAACTTGAAGCCTATGACGCCGATAGCGCCAAAGTTACCACCAACAAAAAGTCTGACGACGACGAAGAGTAAAACATAAAAAATAACCCTCTGGGGTTATTTTTTTCTAGGACTATTTTTCTTATGATTATTTTTCATCTTAGGATTTTTTTATTCCAAAGTTATTCTTTATTTGTTATAGATACTTTATTTATTTTTAGCTGAAAAATCTACCAAAAATTATTTAAGCTTATCCACTGGATAGAAAAATCCTAAAATTAAATCTTTCTTTAAGCCTAACTCAAAGCCCAACTTCTCCGCGTATTCAATAATTTTTTGCTGCTGACTCATATCTGATTCGATAATCACATAATTTGTTTCAATTTCATCCTGAATCTCTGACTCCGAAAGTTCTTCCAGCTTTTTGGTGCTAAAAAAATTTCGCTTAATCTGATTGAGTAAACGATAAATCTGCGCCAAACCATCCTTATCCGCATAAAGTGCCAACTTCGGCTCGTATTGCAATTCTGGCGATTGCCACTCCCAAGATTCATCCACGTATGGTAAATTTGCCACAATAATCTCTGGGCGAATCTTCAAGCGTAAAATCGTCGAAAGAAGGTCTGATTTGTAAAATTTAATATTTTTTACCCCTAATTTATCCCGGTTAATTCGCGCCACCGTCAAAGCATCTTTCGAAATATCGAGGCCAATCACCTGGCTATTTGCGCATTCCAAAGCTACGGAAAGACCAATGCAGCCCGACCCCGTTCCCACGTCTACAATTGTCACCGGTTTTTTTATATCGGATTGCTCTCCGCTATTAAATTTTCCATCAATGATACGATAATAAAGTTTTCCCGCCAGCTCCGCCGCGAGTTCCGTTTCCGGACGGGGAATTAAAACATTTTGATTCACCAAAAAAGGTCGCCCCATAAACCATTTCACACCCAAAATATAGGCGAGTGGCACCTTATTTGCTCGCAAAGCCACCATCTGATCCGCCTTCTTACGCGCTTCGTCAGAAATTTTATCCGCGCCGTGCGTCACGAAAAAGCTCCGGTCTTGCACATCCATCGAGACCGCCAAAATAATCTCCGCCTCTGTCGGATTAATAATCTGTTTCGAAACATCCAGCCAACTTTTTACCGTGGTTGCCATTTTCTCCTTTGAAAATTATTCAGCAATACCGTTTTCCGTACGAATTACATCGAGCTCACATTTCTTCAGCTCCGCAAT
>CALKRO010000055.1 GCA_937990205.1 uncultured Candidatus Saccharibacteria bacterium
GTTATATTTACTACAGCGATTCTCAAAAGTTCATATCTCTTCATCCATATATATCCCCACAACTTCATCGCATTAACATGAAATATTCTTTCTTGAGCACAACCTTGATTTTAATTGTGTATTCTGGGTATTCCAAACACTAACCTACGACGACATAAGGCCAAATAAGCACGTTTAAGCGCCACCCACCAATTTAAAATCTTATTGGCGTCACGTAAGTTTATTTACTTGCGATTAAAGCACTCGAGAGACATATTAGACTACAAATAGAGTATCTATTACTAGGAAATATTATCAATATTAAAACACCCAATATTATTATAAAATTTCTTCAAAAAATATATCATAACAATCAGTTAGTCACTAGAATGCTTCATAACTATCACCCTATCTCGCTTTACCTCAAGATTTCTTTTATTATCTCGTGAATATTACCCATAGATAAACAGTTATGTACTATATTAATAAACTTTTCTATTAGCTTCTACTAATCGATTCTTTATTTCTACAGACGGTCGTCTCCATATTTATATTTTCTAATGTTTTAATATTTATTTCAGTCTTATTTAATAAGGACAGGAATTAATTTGGTGGGGAGAGTGGCTTTGTTCAGTCCTACCGCTATTTTTTCTTAGCTGCTATTTGCGACAGATCTTATTAGCCTATTTCTTTTATAATACGATTTGTCTCATTTAAAATCGTAATAATTTTACCGTAATGATTGATATCGCCGAATGTAATGGTTCGACCTTTTCTATCCTTGAGCCATTTTTGCGCAGGTTGATATCCGCCGATAAAGGAACTCCATGCTAACTCGGAAACATTGTCGAAATATTGAGAATTATTTATCCAGACTTTTCCATTTTCGTAGACAAGTTTAGTAATATTATTATCTCCATTTTCTGGGAATGTTGCAGTTGGCTTTATATCTCCTCGCATAAGGTGAAGTTCGCGTAAGGATTCACCCAGTTTTGCGATGCGCCAAAAATCTTTCCAACTACTTGGGCGTGGCACTCTCGGAAAATCAGTTTTTAGAAATTCTTTGAATTTTTTGCGATAGCTAGGAGAATGTAATGAACCGTAGATATAATCAAATATATCCTCCGGGTAAACTTTTGTGTCGCCATCAGGCTCTTCGACGTCCGAAAATAATTCCATCAATTTGTTCTGGTTGAAGTTTGCGAGCATAGAGCCCTCTTCGAGTACGAAAAGAGGAGCAGATTGACCAGCAAAACCGGCCGTACCGAGCATTGCATGCTCCGGCATCGCGTCTACCACCATGGATTCATCGGTTACTGAACGTTCATATACAATGCCGAGCTGATTATGGCTATCATTATTTACCCAGAGTGGAGCGCTGCTTTCTATGCCCTGCATTCCTGGCCTAGACCATCCCCTTGATTCAGAAATACAGTCTACTACGAATACTGGCGCAGAATCATCTTGATTAAGCCCACGTTTAAATATCATAGCGATCCTCCTCGGTGTGTGTGTGTGTGGCTCGCTATGCTCGCCTAGGAAGTTACGCATTACTTTTTCTCTTGGACGTTCTACAACTGCTGGGTCGTAGTAGACCTTTCGTTTATCAAATGGCCGATATACTATATCTTGTATACGAGTCGAGTCTACTTCGGTTTTACGTAGACGTTCAGCTATTTTCCCTTCGCCATGAATTTTATATTCTTTGATTTTTTGAAAAAGATTGTCGGCGTTTTCATCAATTAATACATCATCTTTCCCAGTAACTATCCCTACTGAATTAATCGGCATCAACTCATTGATTGAAATACCACGCTCATACTCGTCTTTTCCTTTAGTGTCTTTCTTGCAAAAATAGTATTTATTA
>CALKRO010000056.1 GCA_937990205.1 uncultured Candidatus Saccharibacteria bacterium
TTCTCGGCTCAAACTACGACGAGGCTTTGATGACTCAAACTCTTGAAAATGTTGGTTTTAGGGTGGTTTCTGATTCGGAAAATCTTTTGGTCACGGCCCCACTCTGGCGCACGGATATTCATATTAAAGAGGACGTCATCGAAGAGGTTGGTCGTCTGCTCGGTTTTGATAATTTGCCACTCAGCTTGCCAGTTCGTCCATTCGTTGGCGCCAAAAAGAATGCCATGTTTGAACTAAAAACCACCTTGCGTAATCTCCTTTCGCTTGAACTCGGATTCAATGAGGTTCTAACTTACAGCTTCATTTCCAAGAAATTACTTGAACGTGTCGGTGAAAATACTGAAGATGCTTATGAAATTACTAATTCTATTTCACCAGAACTACAGCTCTTCCGTACTTCCATTACTCCAAGCCTACTTGAAAAAGTTCGTGAAAACCAAAAAGCCGGTTTTGCCGATTTTTCACTTTATGAAATGAATCAGGTTACTAGAAAATCTCTCGGCTTAATTTCCGATCAAACTCCGAAAATGCAACATCACCTGGCGGTAGTTTCCACTGCGGACTATTATTATTCTAAGCAAATCTTAGAAAATCTCGCCGACAAGCTCGGTCTGAATTTTGAAATCCAAGCCTTTACCGACGGTGAAGCTTCGGGTTATTTCGAACCAAAACGTGCCGCTAAAATTCTTCTTTCTGGCACCCAAATTGGTTGCCTTGGTGAATTGAAAAATTCCGTCAAAACCGCTCTAAAGTTGAAGGAGGTTTCCAGCTTGGAATTAAATCTCGAAGCCTTGCTGGGTCAAAAAGCTTCCGACAAGCGTATTAAGGAATTTAGTCGTTTCCCAGCCGTTAATCGTGACCTTACAGTTAAAATTTCAGAAGATAAGGCGTTCGCCTCAGTTGAAAATGCCATTCTCGAAGTTTTGAAGCACCAACCATCTCTAATTTTCCATCTCACGGCTACCTCAATCTATCAAGCTGAAGGTGCTGACACGAAAAATCTTAGCTTCCATTTAAGCTTTGCTTCCACCGAGAAGACGCTACTTTCTGAGGAAATCTCTGCTATAATGAATAGTATTAGTAAATCATTAGAAAAAATTGGTGGAGAAATTATTTAGGTAATAATATGGACGAAAAAAGTTTACGTACTAGCACTAAACAGCGCATTATTATCGGTTTTATCGCAGTCTTGCTCTTCGTTTCGACGATTATGGTTTATGCCTTAATTGTTTTGAATGGCGAAAAAAGTAAGAAGGGCACGGCTGAGCAAAACGCCGAACTTAAGGTTCTCGCTAAGGAGCTAGACGAAAAGAAAAAAGATAAAGATAATGCGGTGAAAGCACTTAATGACAAATACTTTGAGACCCTCAAATCCGCTCGTAGTAATATTAAATCCTACAATGTTTCTCGCGCGCAAAATGATGGCCTAAAATCTATCGACCTCACTGTTGGCACTGGCGCTACTCTTGAAAAAGAGAGTAAATATCTAGCCTATTACTTCGGTTGGTGTGCTGATGAGTCCGTTTTTGATTCATCTTTCGACGATAACAATAATCCAAAATCCTTGAAGGATCCTCTTGATGTTACTGGTTCTGGTAGCTTAATTACCGGTTGGTCGGATGGTTTGGTTGGCGCTAAACTTGGCGGAGTTCGTGAACTACATATTCCAAGTACTCTTGCCTATGGCGACACTAAGGAAATTTGTGGTGGAAAGAATTCCCCACTTTACTTCGTGATTCTACCTTTTGAAGACGCAGCCTATACTAGGGCAGTTCAAGAACATCAAGCAATTTATCGTAAGTACTTGAATCTTCAAAGTGAAATTCGTGGCACCGGATCACTCTTCTAAAATCAAAGAATTTAGTCCACATTTAGAACTAAGCTTAAAAAATAACTTCCTGCGGGAAGTTATTTTAATGGTTGATCGAGAGGCTGTTTTCTTGTAATTTCTTCAAGCCTTCCTCACTAATAATCTTACTAATTTTTTTGCAAGCCTTCTCGTATTTTTCAAACACACTTCCATCTGCATGGTGGGCATCGGTCCCGAGGAAATCCACTAGGCCGTGTTTTAGGAAATATTTCATCGTCTTAGCTGGTTTTGAGCCATATTGCTTAGATATGCTTCCGATATTGCATTGTAATTTTACGCCAATTTTGCGTAACTCCAAGGCCTTTTCCGGTTTCTTCTGCAAGAATTCATAACGTTCCGGATGGGCTAAAATTGGCACGATGTTTTGACTTTTCATTTCAAAAATTACTTCACGTAGATATCCTACCTCAGTCATAAACGGCACCTCGAAAAGCACATAATGTTTCTTCTTTTTATTTTTCGCTGCATCTATACTTAGTTTAGTGGTTTCACCCAGCAGTGATGCCTGGTCTCCTTGCATATATTTCACCATTTCTGGATCCACATAAATTTCATTACCAGGGTAAAGTTTAAATTTAATCCCCAGTTCATCCAGTTGCTTTTGCAGTTCTTTACGGAGATGCGACTTGGTTTTATTATCTGCGAGCTGATCGCTATTCGGAATAAAATGGGAGGTCGTAAAGCCACCAGTGAAACCGAGTGCGACTAGTTTTTTGGCAATCGCAATACTTTCCTCAAAATCACGACTACCATCATCGATTCCTGGCAAGATATGCAGATGTGTATCAATCATGCCACCTCCTGTTTTTATATTTATAGATAATATTGATTATAATATCCCGTACGTTTTTCTAGAGGGATTTGGTTGAGAATTACGCCGGCTACATTGGCGTCAATTGCTTGGAGGGATTTCAAACCATCCTTTACGTGATCAATATTGGTTTTGTTCGCACGGCAAACAATCAATGTGCGGTCAGCTTTCTTTGAAATAATTAGCGAGTCAGCCAAGTTATAAACCGGAGCCGAGTCGATAATGACATAATCGTATTTTGATTTTACTGTTGCGATGAATTTTTCCATCTGCTTCGAATCAATTAGCTCTGCTGGATTTGGTGGAGTTACACCACGCGTCACTACAGAAAGATTTTCAATATCGGTTTTCTGCACGTATTTACGTAAACGGTCACCGGCGGTTTCGACTAGCAGATTCGAGAGGCCAGCTTGGTTGGATAGCTCGAAAATTTCGTGTTGACGACCCAGGCGCATGTCGGCATCGACTAAGAGCACTTTTTTACCGGTATTGGCAAAAGCGATGGCAAGGTTCGCGGAAACGAAACTTTTACCTTCGTTTGGTGCGGTACTGGTTAATACGAGGGAATTATTATTTTTGCCAACCAAGCTAAAATCCAGACTAGTACGTACGGTGCGAAAATCTTCACTAATAATTGATTTCGGATTATTCTTTAGAATCAATTCACTGCTGAGATCTTCATCAGAAGTCTCTTCCTCACTTTCCGTATTCTCCGCATTGTCTGCTGAGTCATCCTCTTTAGCTTCTTTCTTTGCTTTTAGAGCCAAGGCACGCTGGCGGCGTTTCAGACGTTCTTTTTCCGCATCAATCATGTGGATTTTACCAATTACTGGCAAATGCAACTGACTTTCGACTTGTTCGCTTGTCTTCACTGAGCGGTCAAAATAGAATACTAGGAAAAGAATTGAAACACTGACGATTAGACCTGCCGCAAAAGCCATAATTTCTTGGCGCACGATCTTAATATTGGCCGGTTCGGTCGGGGTAACCGCTGAGTCGAGTACGTGAATATTGCGATCATTGTAGATTTTAGCAATTTCTTTT
>CALKRO010000057.1 GCA_937990205.1 uncultured Candidatus Saccharibacteria bacterium
AATCTCAGAAACTTGGACCGAGCCATCATTGTCACGAGTCAAGACTAGACGCTCGATCTTAGCAGTTTGTGAAGCTGATAAAGTGGAAAGAAAAACCGAATTATGCTCAATATCGGAAGTAACAACCGTCTTAATATTAGCCTGTTTAAAATTAAACTGGCTAAGTAATAAATTTAGACCATAGGTAGTATTAAGCGTGAAACTGACAAAATAATCCTTAGACTTGAGTTTGATAAATTTCAGAACTTTTTCACGAGTTTCGGCCACCTTTTGATCAGTTTTTTGACCCCAAGCATATTTTACGCGTTCGCCGCAGGAATTATATTTCGTATAGTATTCCACTAAACTATTAATCACGGGCTGGGGACGAAGAGATTGACAGGCGGCATCAAAATAATAATCTTGAGGTTTAATGTATTCAAAACCAGGCGCACGCAAAGAATCTGTTTCAGAAGAGATAGGTTGAGTTTCTTCTGCTCCGCCAAAAATAGATGACGCAGACTTACTAAGCTTAGCTTTCAGTTCAGAAAAATTCATCAACCTCCTTTGCTTAATTTTACCACAAAAAGAGATGAGGGTTTTTGGCTTTTGATGTAGAGTTTTCCGAGTTTTCCACATATTCACATTGACAAGTTTTAGGTTTTATATTTTAAGTTATTTTTCTTGTTCGGTTTTAATTTCCACGGTTTTACACAAGCATTTTAACTTTTCCACACTGGTGTTTGGTTTAATAAAATCCTGTTCGGTTTTAGTGTTTGGTTTTGTTCGGATTTATGGATTTAATATGGATACAATAATCACGTATTTGTAAATATCAAAAAATTTTATTTCAAAAAAATACCCCCAAAGTTTAGGGTATTTTAGAAGCTTAAAGATTTTCCGATTCAAGCTCTAGGCCAAGAATTTCGGCAGCTCGCTGAAGAATTTCAACTTCTTCATCGGTAGCAAATTCGAGGCGTTGCTTAAATAATTCCGTAGTTTCCGGAAAGGAGCGGTCGACGATTACCAATGAACGCGCAGACCCTTCTTCACGCTTCAAGAAACCTAAAGCAACTAAATTATCGATATGTTCCGCCACGGAAGCGGGACTCTTCAATCCTAAACCAGAGGCAATTTCTCGATAAGATGGCGAGTGGTCATGCTCAGCAATGAATTCAGAAAGAAAATCCATTAAACGCTTTTGTTTTTTAGTCAATTTGTAACGCATATTTGATATAATTATATATTAGATGAGGATAAATAAAATTAGATTTTTACAGTGTATTTTGTTTATTGATTTATTTTTCGTAAATAAAAACTTAAGGATGGGAGAAAAATAATGAAGAGTGCTTATATTGATGGTTTAGCTCCAAGACGCGGTAAAGCAGCCTCTGCAGGTACCAAGAGTACCACTCCGGTCTTTAAGAAAAATATGACTAATCCCTTGCCAAGGAAACAACTACTTGATCCATTAGAGATTGAAAAAATTCAACAAGAAAAACGTAGTCGAACAAGAATCGCTAGAGTTGAGACTATATCGAGTGAACCAGAAGTGGCAGCGGAAGATTTTTCTAAAACTAACAATTATGATGATTTTTTAGAACCAATTTCGGCTTTTAATCTCGAAAAAGATCAGAAACAGAATGAATTTGGGTTGAACCGCAACGATAAACGTGGTTTTTTGAACGACGAAGATGAAATGGATATCGATTCGGAAGAAATCGACGAAGAGATTAATAAGAATAAAAAACCAAAAAAGAAACCTTTCATCTTCCGACACAAAAAACTTTGCTTCTTTTTAGTTTTCCTACTGGTGGTAGGTGGAGTTGGTTATTTTTACGGTAACCAAATAATTA
>CALKRO010000058.1 GCA_937990205.1 uncultured Candidatus Saccharibacteria bacterium
ATTAATATCATCCAAGGTAAATTTCGCGTCACCCTTAGACTCATCATTATGAGGCACGTCATTATGAGGCACGTTATCAAACCCCTCATTATCCCCCGCCCTAGAACCCCTAGCAGCCTCATCATTTTTCATTTTACTCAACAATTCCGCCATCTCTGGACTTCCCGCCTTTGCCTCGCTGGCCGGCACTTTCTTCACCCCTAATGGAATACCTTTTTCGTCTCGATCAAAATTATCTAAACCAAGCGCCGCATCCATCGCGCCATCCCAAGGTTCATTGCTGGCAAAATTTCCATTTTCAATATTTGCTCGTCCTTCATCACCATCACTAATCCTCAAGCGATCCTCGATTTCCTTTTCCACTTCTTCCCCTGGACGGCCGTATTTCTTTGCTGAATAATCTTTTAGAGCGGCAAAAATATTTCGATCCTCCTTACCTCTTGGCGGCAACAATCTCATCGTAAATGGCGCCGACGGCATACCGTGCATCAGAACCGTCGCAATTGCGTGATAATTTGGCTGTTTATGTAAATCTTCCGCCTTAAAAGTCGGGGTAAAGACTTTTTCCATCATTTCCGCATCTGTTACACCCAGACGACCCGCAATAATCGTACCCACATTACCCAGCACACCTTCACGGATCTTATCTGTTAGCTGCGTCATAAACTGGTTCGCCACAATCAAATTCAAACGGAATTTACGAGCTTCCGACAAGATCGACTCAAAGGAATCTGTCGAGAAGTTCTGGAACTCATCCACGAACAGACAGAAATCTTTACGTTCATGCTCTGGCGTATCCACCCTTGACATCGCGGCTGTCTGGAACTTCATCACAAAAATCATACCCAGAAGCTTGGAGTTTAGCTCCCCCAATTTACCCTTCGAAAGGTTCACCAAAAGAATTTTTTGCTGATCCATAATTTCACGAATATTAAAGCCCGATTTAGTCTGGCCCAGCACCCGTTTCATCATCGTATTCTGCTTAAATGGGCTCCATTTTGAAGCAAACCATGTCACCACCTCACCGGCATCATTCGATTTCTGAGAAGCCGGAAATTCTTTGGTCCAATAATCAAAGAGGTCACGATCTGTCACGTATTTCAGTTTATCCGCCACTAAATCTGGATTAATAAATGGGCTTGGAATATCCAGAAAAGTCGCCCCTCTCGGATCACTCATTAAAAGCAGGGCGGCATTTCTAAACATTTGCTCACCACGTGGGCCAAAAATACCTGTATGCCCCGGGTCATACAGCGAATAGAGCATATTAATCCCCTCTTGTACGATAAAATCTTTCTGCTCCGTAGTCGCAAATTCCAACATATTCATACCAATTGGGAAATCCGTATCCGATGGGTCAAAATAAATCACATCATCGATACGATTTTCTGGCACCATCGAGAGCAATTCCTCCGTCACGTCACCGTGCGGGTCAATAAAACAGAAGCCTTTCCCTGCCAACATATCTTGATACGCCAAATTTTTCAAAAGTACCGACTTACCCATACCAGAGGAACCGATAATATACGTGTGGCGCCTACGGTCATCTTCACCTAGTTTAATCATCTTTGTGTTACCACGATATTCGTTAACACCGAGTTCCAACCCATCTTCCACCAATACCGTCGGGGCGTCTACCTGTTTTGTCATCTGTCTTTCTACACCCGAAGATGGAATTGCCGCCTCAGATGGTAAGTGAAAAATCGAGGCCAATTCTTGCGTATTTAAAATCATCCCCTTTTTCTTGGTTGGGAAAAAGCGAAAAATATAATTCGTCACCAAAGTGTCCATTTTTTTCGCCATGTCATATTTAAAGCCATTCATGGTTGGTGAATCCAACTGCGAAAATGCCGCCACCACCCCACCAACCAAGGCCTCACTACGTTCATGACTACTCGAATGTGCCACCACGCGAATTAAACATTCAAAAACCGGATACTTGGTTTTGTTTTCAATCATTTGGGCTTCGTCGAGTTTAACCTGCGAAACTTCCTTAGTCGCTTCTTTGCCTTTATCATATTCATGTAGCTCCGGCACTTCGAATGGTGCGCGAATCACGTCCATGATTAAATTTAGTACTCGGCCTTGTCCGAAGAATCCACTGCCCGATTTAACTTTTTTACCCTCTCGTAAATTTTTTACAATTTCTTCAACTTTTTTTCGCCAACTATCCCCCACTGGGCGAAACATCAGTTGCAACCCCAACCCTTCACCTTTTTTTGCCTTTGCGAAAGCGTTCAAAATCGCTAATTGCGCATCCCATTTTGACTCTGAGAATACTTGGATTGGATAATATTCTTCCTTCTTAAAAATCAGTTCACCACCTGCCACGTTGCGACTATCATCATCTTCCTTCGCCTCGTCACCTAATCCCGCATTCGAGAAAATATTCTCCACCTCGGCCTCTTCGAGACGTGCCGTTGGATAAGAAGATTGAATTGCCTGCTTTACAATTTCCGTCGTCACGGCCGGCACTACTGCGTAATATTTCACCAAGCCGTCGACCACCACCATTTCGAATGAGAAATATTTTTGGCCATATAATTTCGTACTGAAATTCTCTTTTTTCAGAGTAGAAGCGATAATTGAATACATAATTGTCGACTGCGAAATCGCTTCTTCATTAACGTCACGCTCATCTCTTCCGCCGCCCTGAATATCATCAGTTGCCGGTGGCAAATGGATCAAGAGTGGAATTAATTTTAGTGAACGCTCGTATTCCTTCGCCTTACGTTTTTTAGCTAAAATCTTCACCCCCACAAAGAGTGCTGCCACTAAAACTAGAATAAAAATTTGTACACCAATTATGATGTTATTCGAGAAAATTTTTGAAAAATCCGCCCCCTGCTTTGGCGCAAAAATTGAACTACTTTTTTGTTCATTCTGCAGATTTTTTTGTGTGGTTTTATTTGCCTCAGAATCCACTGACGTTCCCGTCGTGTTTCTTCGCATAATAATATT
This sequence comes from uncultured Candidatus Saccharibacteria bacterium, assembly GCA_937990205.1. Lineage (GTDB taxonomy): Bacteria > Patescibacteriota > Saccharimonadia > Saccharimonadales > Saccharimonadaceae > Nanosyncoccus. The sequence goes on from CALKRO010000058.1 coordinate 2,962, forward strand.
TTCCACCGGATTTTCGTTCATTTTTATCTCTTCTTTTGTCTTGTTTAGCTATGTCTTATTTTCTTAATTTATCTTCGTTTTTTCCTAAACTCTTTTTAGGTTAATCTTTTTCTTTTCTATCAGGTTAACCTTTTTCTTTCCTATTTACCCCTGATCTTCATCTAATTATCCTGACCGAGTATTCTTCCATATCTGTCGAGCAAAAGTTTCGCGCTCAGCATTCTTTTTTGTCGATACTGTATGGTCGGACTTTTAATCTTCTTGGTTTTCTCAACTTCTTTCAGTATCTCTTCCTCTAAGCCATCTCTATCTCGCGCCTTCAGCAGATCTGTACCGATCAGTTTTCCATCTTCGAAAGTCCGCGTCCCCACCGTAACAATCTTACCCAAATCGCTTTTTGGCACCCCCTCATCACTGAACTCATCCCCTTGTTCAACCTCCGCTCGTTCTGTCTCCAGATTTTTTTCTTGTTCAATCAGTGAATTTGCATTTTCAAAGCCTTGTATCTGCTCCGAATGAATTTGCATTGGGTTTACCTGCTCAAACTGCCCCTGTCCCGACACACTATTCATCTGCACCCACTCTGGCACACCACTCGGCTGCATTCCCTCTGAGACGCCTCCTATCCGCATCTCCTCTGGAACACTGTTCATTTGCGCCTGCCCCGGCACACTATTCATCCGCGTCTGATTTAGTACGCCATTCATCTGCACTTGATCTGGCACACCGTTCATCTGCGCTTGCATCGCCATCTGGCCCATCGCCATCTGTCCTCTGTCAAAACCGTTCGCCCCAGGCATTCCCTGAGCTTCAAACATTTGGTTCAGTTTCGCCACAGCTTCATCTTGCGTCAGTCTAGTTGGAACCTGTTCCGCCCCAAAATCACCCGAAGGCATCTGCCCCATCCCATCCGATACCTGTTCCACCCCTAAAGAATTTAAGCCAGAAAAATCCTGTCGTTCTCGATCATTTACTCCAGAAACCTGCCCAATATTTTTCTGATCCATGCCCCTATTTTAGCATAAACACTATGAAAAAAATACTATTTCACCATCTTGGTGAACACAAAAAATAACAAACCAACAAAAATTGCCGGTAAGAAAATCAAAACCAGCAAATTTGTCACACTTGAAGCCACTAAAATCAACAACATAATCGGATACATCGCAATAATTCCCGCCTTAAAATAGTCCGTCTGTGTAGTTCTGTTTTTTAGAAAAACTACCTTCAAAAACAGGTTCATCACCCAGGTAATAATTCCAAAAACCAGAACATAAAGCAGCACAAAAGCCAGCATAATCCCTAGCGGGCCGACCATCATTGGCGTAGTAGTGAAGAGCATAACTACTAAAATAATCAAAGAAATTAAGCTTGAAATTCCGATCAAAAGATTAACCATAAGACTATTATAAAGCAATTTCCTATTCCCTCCCAGAAATATTTCCTAATGCTTCGATTTTCCATAAATTTATCTAATGTGCAATGGAAAATACCATAGTCAAGCGGGTGGTTATCTGGCAAAAACATAACTATAAGCCACAACCATCACCGCTTGAAATTGACCGCTCCACTTTTAGTGGGGCAAAAGATCAGCCTCAGCTGATACGCCAGAAAATCTGGCTAACGTAGTCTTAGTCGCTACATTGGTCTTTCTCCTAATTGTTAATGTGTTGTTTATTTGTATTTTTGTCTTTCGACATTCTTATAGTATCATGGGTGTCTAATTTATGCAAGCCTTTTTCATTAAATATTTAAGTAATAAATACAACATAATAGCATAATAACCTGTTAAATATCTAAAATATCAAACATCTATAATTGTATAAATTACTACAAAATAGCCAAAAACCATACATGTTGTAATTAAAAATTTAACAAAATACAACAATATTCATAGAAAATTACCTAAAATCTCATTCTAAATACTATAGAAAATCACCCTAACTTTAATCATACTAAAATTTAAATAATTCCCCCTTTTTATATTGCTGAACCAAAAAACCTTTACTATTCCCTTTTCTTTTTTCTGATCAAAAATGCTTCCATGTACCAACCGACAAAAACTCACGAAAAAAATAGTATCTAAAAAAGATGAGAAAAAACAAGTTTATACAAAAGAACAAACTGCTGCTTTAAGGCAGTGGTTTAACAATTACAGTAAGTAAAAAGGAGGTGCGAGAATGAAAGAACGCTTCAACGCCAAAATTAGCGCTAATATTAATGACTTTTAGAAGCTACTAAAACTTCATAAAAATCTAAAAATATTTTTTGGCATAAATTCTAAGCTACATTCTATTTTTATATTAAACCCAAAAACGATTTTTAGTTACAAAAAAAGACACGCCGCAATGTGTCATAAAAATCCAATAATAAAACCATCAAAATATTCAAAATAAAAAAAGAAATCGGTCAAACTGCGAGGAATACCGATTTCTTTTGTAGAGTGTGGAGTTTTTTGGCTATATTGTTTGTTTTTGGCTTGTGAACAATTTTGTTATTCAAAAGCTACCTCTATAATACCGCTTCAAAACGCTAATGTCAACATATTTTTGAATAATTTTTTTACAATTTTGCCCTATTTTTTAGTTTTCCACATCTACCCCTGTTAACTCTGTATACTATTTTTGAACAATTTTAGTTTTACCTGAACACATATTTTATTATTTTGAGCTATTTTAAGCCATCTACCCCTGTTAGACTTAATTTTACATTTTTTATTTTCAGTCAAAATCCTTTCTCAAGCATTTATTTATTTAAAAACATAAAAAATAGCCTCGAAAAAGGCCATTCAAAATCGATTGGTGGAGCTGCCGGATACTGCCTCCGGGTCCGAAAAATCTTCATAATATCATTCTACATGCATAGTTATTTATTTCATCTTGGTTTATATCTATAGCGACAAATAACAAAACTATAGATTACCATGACTGACTTTCGATTCCAGCCTCGTCACTGTCCGAAATCTATTCTCGTAAATCTAATAATCTAACTACTACGAAAACTTGGAGTTAGACCAGCCTATATTAAATTAGGCAAAAGCAGGTGCATAAAGCACGTGCTTGGAAGTATTTTCTTCACTTTTTCAATACTTACGGTATCAATCGTCATGCCTGATATCTGTTAATAATCCGTCTAAGCTTTGTCAGCCCCAACTAACCTTATTATATCATAAAAAGCTCAATTCACCTTCATTCTTCCCTTATTTGGATCATTTGTTTAACAAAGATGCATTACATAAAGAATCTAAACATAAGCAAGTTATTAAAAGCATAAGCAAGTTATGATTTAACTTATTTATTTATCTCCCACCTCTTAAATTCCCACTCAAATTTTATTTTCCTCGTCACCAAAATCATCATTTTCTTGGCATTTTTTACTAAACGATTCATTATAAAACTATGAATGTTAAAGTTTTTACTGCCATCCCTACCGGTTACTCTGGTCAACTAATTGAGGTTGAGGGGACCACCAATAAAGGTCTCCCGAATTTTAATCTTGTGGGTATGGGAGATAAGACTATTCTTGAATCCAAAGAACGCGTCAGAAGTGCCGTCGTAAACTCAGATTTTTCCTTCCCAAAACATAAAATCATCATCAATCTCGCTCCTGCTGACCTTATTAAAAGTGGCTCTTCTCTGGATTTACCCATCGCTATCAACATTTTAATTCTCGCTAAACAACTTCGTGAAGAAGATATCAAAGGCCTCTTTTTTACCGGCGAATTATCTCTTGATGGCAGTCTTAAGCCAGTCAAAGGCATCCTCAATATTATTGAAACTGCTAAAAATCACGGTTTTAAACATATTTTTCTTCCCGCCGCCTCCGCCGCCAAATCCACCCTTATCCAAGGTATCGAAATTTATCCCGTGCGCGCCCTTAAGCAGCTCTTTCTTCATCTTAAACACCAAAGTTCAATCTCGCCACTTGGCAGTTCAAGCCAAATTTCCCCTCCAGACCTCACGTCGATTTCAGAAAAGAACTCTAGCTCCGCCCCCATTTCTTCCCCTAACCCTTCTTTCTGCACTCTTGACCAAATTCAGGGTCTCGATTTTGCCAAGCGTGCCCTCATTCTCGCTATTGCCGGACATCATAATCTACTCCTATCTGGACCACCAGGCAGCGGTAAGACTCTACTCATGAGTGCAGCCAAAGATCTTCTTCCGCCACCTAGCCCCGCCGAACTTATCTCAATTTACAAAATTCACGGTCTCACCACCGAACTTGATCAAATTCCTCAAAAACGCCCCTTCCGTCAGCCCCACCACAGTAGTTCCGCCTGTTCCATTATTGGTGGTGGCAACCCCATTCTCCCAGGTGAGATTTCTCTCGCCCATCATGGCATCCTTTTTCTCGACGAATTACCCGAATTTCCGAGATCTGTACTCGAAGCTATGCGCCAACCACTCGAAGATCACCAGATTTCGATCTCTCGAGCCAAAGAACGTGCTACTTTTCCCGCCAATTTTACGCTCTTCGCGACCATGAACCCCTGCCCCTGCGGTTACTACGGATCACATATTAAACCCTGTACCTGTACTCCCACTCAAATCCACAATTACACCAAACATCTCAGTGGACCAATTTTTGATCGCATCGACATTAAACTTCATCTTCCCTATCTCGATCAAAATCTTCTCATCGATCACCTCTCCACCAAGTCACCTCCAGAGAATTCCACCAATAATCTCTACTTCTATCAAAATAAAATCCACCATATCACCCAGCTTCAAGCTGAGCGCTATCATTCAACGGAAAAATTCAACGGCACCCTCACTTCTGCTGAAATTTCTCAATATATCCATCTCACTCCTATCTTAAAAGCCGAATTAAAAGGCGCCGCTGAAACCATGAAATTTTCTTCTCGCGCCATCATTAAAATTATCAAACTTAGCCGTACGATTGCCGATTTTGATGAATCGCCAGAAATCAGACTCGAGCACCTCAAAGAA
>CALKRO010000059.1 GCA_937990205.1 uncultured Candidatus Saccharibacteria bacterium
GCAATTCAGTGGTAGCTGATTTTATTTCATTAGCTAATTTTATGCCATCACGTATTGCTATTTCGGCTAAGTTTGTACTCATTTACTTAAGTATAGCAATTCTCTTACTTAATTCAATAAAAAATTTAAAAGAATTACACCCAACTCTCACCATCAAGTTCTTTAATGAAGCCGTCCATGAATTCTTTCGCCAAAACTTGTGTAGGCTCGTAATCTAAGTTCTCTGGGTAAAGTGATTTTCTCTTCCAGTCTAGCGCTACATAAAGAGAAGTGGTTAAGCTGCAATCTTTTTCATCACTAAAGTCTAATGGTTCACCAAAATTTTCATCAACAAAATCAGCGTATTTATCAATAATTGGCTTGAGTTTCTCTAACTCAGAAAGTTTGGAAATCGGACGCATTCTATCGATGATTTCATGTCCATCTTCGATGACCTTATTAATTAATTTTGCCTTTTCTAAGTAATCCATACTATAAATATACAATAATTTTTATAAAATAACCTAATCGAAAAAATGGTATAATATATCTTATGAATAATACGCGCGATGATATTTTACACTTAGCCAAGCTGTCCAATTTGCAGCTCACGGATGCCGAAATTTCCGCCCTCCAGCAGGATGTTACCAATATTGTGGGCTATATTTCTCAGCTTGATGAATTAGATACTACCGGGGTTGAACCAACCTATCAGGTTTTTGAAATGGAAAATGTTTGGCGTGCCGACGAAATTAAACCTCAGGATGCTACCAGAGAGCAACTTCTCGCACTCGCACCTGATCAAGCTCAAAATATGATTAAAGTACAGAAGGTTCTCTAATGAAAATTGCTGATTTACATACTTCCGCGGTTTCGCTCGTCAAGGAAGCCTTGGAAAAAGCTAAAAAATACGCTGACCACAATATTTTTATTTCGCTCAACGAAGATGAAGCTTTGAAAAAAGCCGCTGAAATCGACCAAAAAATTCAAAACGGTGAAAAGGTTGGTCGTCTCGCCGGTGTACCTTATGCTTTGAAGGATAACTTCCTCAGTAAGCAGGGAAATACCACCGCCGCTTCGAAAATTCTCTCGAATCTCCATTCACCGATTGATTCCACCACTGTCGCCAAGCTCGAAGCTGAAGGTGCGATTATGATCGGCCGTACTAATCTTGATGCCTTTGCTCACGGTTCTTCCACGGAAAACTCTTTCTTCGGTCCTACTCACAACGCCAAGGATTTTGAGCGTGTCGCCGGTGGTTCCTCTGGTGGCTCCGCCGCTGCCGTTGCTCTTGATATTGTGCCTTTTGCTACTGGTACCGATACTGGTGGTTCGATTCGTCAGCCAGCCTCTTTTAACGGTGTTTATGGTTTGAAGCCGACCTACGGCACGATTTCGCGTTACGGTGTGGTGGCGATGGCTTCCAGCACTGATGTAATTGGTTTCTTTACTCAAAATCCGGAAGACCTTGACCTCCTGATGTCGATTACTAGTGGTCAGGATGAAAAAGATCTTACTTCTTTGCCAGATTATTATAATGAAACTACCGTCGAAACTGGTGTGAAGAAACGTATTGGAGTGATTAAGGATTTTGATAACGAAAATGTAGCCCCAGAAATTCGTGAAGCCATGAAGATTCAACTCGAAAAACTGAAAGCTGAAGGCCATGAAATTGTCGAGCTCTCCATGCCAGTCCTTAAATATGCGCTTGCCGTCTATTATGTCGTGGTGCCAGCCGAAGTGGCCTCTAATCTCTCGCGTTATGACGGTATTCGCTATGGCTATCGCAGTTCTGAAGCCCACAGTATCGAAGAAGTTTTTGGTCTTAGTCGCAACGATGGATTTATGCCAGAAAACAAGCGCCGTATCATGATCGGCAACTTCGTTCTAAGCAGTGGTTTTTATGATGCTTACTATCTCAAGGCCCAAAAAGTCCGTACTCTCATTATTAAGGCTTATGCAGAGGCTTTTGAAAAATGTGATTATATCCTCACTCCGGTTTCTCCGTCGCCAGCTTTTAAACTCGGTGAAAAAGTTAATGACCCTGTCGCCATGTACTTAGAAGATGTGATGAGTGTACCAATTAATCTCGCTGGTTTACCAAGTTTAGCCATTCCAATCAATCGTGATAAAGATGAACTTCCAGTCGGCCTACAATTAATCGGCCCACGCCGTAGTGACAAAAACCTCTTGCAGTTTGCCAAGGAGAATTTCTCATGAACTCCCCAGTTTTCTTTCTCCTAATTGCAGTTTTAATTGTGGGAATTTTGGTCTTCATCTCGATTTCCCAACTCGGTAACCGCACTCATACTTTTGATAAGGAAGATTATCAAGCCAACTTCCTTCGAATTGAAAATAATCTCTCACGGGATAATCCACTCAGTTTTAATTATGCCGTGATCGAAGCCGATAAGTTACTCGATAAGGCCATGATGGAACTTGGTGCTCCTGGTAAAACCATGGGCGACCGCCTCAAGGCTTCCGGCCATCGTTTTTCAGAACTGAACTCAGTCTGGTATGTTCATAAGAAACGTAATCAAATCGCTCATGAGCAAAATTTCCAGCTCGATTACAATCAAAGTCGTCGCGCCTTGGAGACCTATAAACAAGCATTAAAAGATTTAGGAGCTATCTAATGTCAGAAAATTCAGCTTACGAAATTACTATCGGTATCGAATGCCATGTCCAGCTCGCGACCAAGACTAAACTTTTTTCTGAAGTCGACAATGATGCTCGCGGTAAGGAGCCTAACTCTTGTGTTTCGCCGGTCGAATACGCTCTTCCGGGTATGTTGCCACGCTTGAATGAGGAAGCCGTGCGTCTCGCTACCCGTGCTGGTCTAGCGCTTAATTCCAATATCAACCTAATTTCACGTTTTGATCGCAAACATTATTTTTATCCTGATTCTCCGAAGGGCTACCAGATCACCCAGATGTATCAGCCAATTATTGGTCCAGGCTTCGTGGAACTACCTAATGGTACGAAAATCCGCATCGAACATGCTCACCTCGAAGGTGATGCGGGTAAGCTCACACATTTTGATACCTATAGCTTGGTAGATTTGAATCGTGCTGACACCCCACTGATTGAAATTGTCTCTATGCCGGACATTCATTCCAAGGAAGATGCGCGGGATTATTGTAAGGAGCTTTGGCGTATTTTGACTTTTGCTGGTGTGACTTATGGCGATCTTTATAACGGCAATATGCGTTTTGATGTGAATATTTCATTAGCCAAAAAAGGTAGCACTGAGCTTGGTACGCGTGCCGAAATTAAGAACCTCAACTCTTTCCGTTCGGTTGAAATGGCGGTCGAATACGAATACCACAGGCAGAAAAAATTGCTGGATAACGGTGAAAAGGTTATCCAGGAAACCCGTGGCTGGAATGATAATACCGGTAAAACCACTTCTCAGCGTAGCAAGGAAGAAGCCAATGATTATCGCTACATGCCAGAACCAGATATTCCGCCAATTCATTTGACTGAAGAATATGTCGAAGCCGAACGCGCTAAATTGGTACACCTGCCGGCTGATTATCGCGCCATGCTCCGCGTGGTAATTCCAGAGGAACAACTCGAAATCCTTCTTGATCATCAAAACCTCGTCGAAAGCCTAGCCGAATTAAAGTCCGCTTATGATGCTGATGGTATTGAGAAGGAAATCACCAAGAATGCCATCCAGAAGATTTCTAATCTTTATACCTCGGTGCTCCTCGCGGAAGAAAATAGTAGCCTTTTGAATGATGAACTTCCGACCACCATGCAGCTTCGCGAACTCTCTGAAATGATTAATAAGAACGAGCTTTCTTCGACTAGCGTAAAAGAGGTTTTCTTGCGCTTCTTTGATCCAAATATGCATCATAAATCTGCTCGCGAAATCGCCAAGGAACTTAACCTGCTTCAGGAGAATGACCTCGGTGCGCTCTCTGAGATTGTCGATCAAGTCCTAGCTGACCCAGCCTGCGCCCAAGCCGTCGCCGACTTTAAGGCCGGTAGTGAAAAAGTAATTGGTTTCTTAGTGGGTCAGGTGATGAAATCTTCGAAAGGAAAGGCAAATCCAGCTATCGCCCAGAAACTTTTACGCGAAAAATTGCAATAATCATCTAGCTAATCACTTGGATTAATTCCTATCAAAGCCAGTTAAGGCTAAAACCTAAAATCCGGCTCCAACGCCGGATTTTTTGACGGCTAAAATTCCACTATCCGATTCTACTTATGCTATAATATAGAAAAGTTAAGACCACAAGAAAGAAAATATGAAACTATACAGTAACGAGATTGTTTTTCGTGGTCATCCTGATAAAGTTTGTGACCAAATCAGTGACGCCCTGCTTGATGCCTTTCTCTCTGGTGATCCCAGCTCCCGTTGTGGTATCGAAGTGATGGGTGGCAAGGGTAGGATTTTTATCACCGGCGAAGTCACTTCCGCCGCAAAGGTCGACGTTGAGTCTGTGGTGACGCGCGTTTTAAAAGAGGTTGGCTACATTAATGGTGATAATGCGGAAAATCTCACACCTTCTGGTATACTCGCTGATTTTGAAATCGTTAATAATCTCGGCGTCCAGAGTCAGGATATTGCCCTCGGTACAAATGATGAAGTAGGTGGTGCTGGCGACCAGGGAATGATGTTTGGTTTTGCCTGTGATGATAATGTCGAATATAAGCCGACTGCCATGGTGATTATGCAGGAATTTTCCAAATTCTACGATGAACTACGTCAAAAAGATTCCCGCTTCCTCGCCGATGGTAAAACCCAGCTCACTGGTGAGTATGACGACGAGATGCGTCTTTTAAAAATTAAGGACTGGACGATTAGTTATCAAAATACCGAAATCGATCGCGCTGAAACCGATCAAATTCTCATCGATAAGGCACGCGAAATTGCTGGTAAATATGGCGTAGAGGTCGAAAAATTCCTCGTAAACCCAACTGGTAAATTCCTCATCGGTGGGTTCATGGGTGATGCTGGTCTCACTGGGCGCAAAATCGTAGTCGATAGTTATCAATCTTTTGCTCCGGTTGGCGGTGGTGCCTTCTCGGGGAAGGACCCGTCTAAGGTGGATCGCTCTGCTGCTTATAAGGCGCGCGAAATCGCCGTGGATTACCTCAAGCGTCATAATTTACATTCTTGTGAAGTGCAACTTTCCTACGCCATCGGTATTGCTGAGCCACTCGCTATCTATATTAAGGGCGATGGTAAAAATATCACACCAGAGCCAGAATTATATGCCGCCTGTACGCCTAAAAATATTATCAAGGACCTTGATCTCTTACATAAAAAATACGAAGACACTGCCAAATTCGGTCATTTCTAAAAATCAGGAAAAGAACCTCACTTCAGGGGTTCTTTTTTCCATCTAGGTCTATAGTTTTAATATTTGTAAGTTTAGAATTAATTGATTATATAAACTCATAAATAAACCTTGAATTAAACCATAAATACTATAAAATAGAGCTAGAAGCATAAGCACAAAAATCAAAAGGAAATGTTGTATGTCTAAACTCAAAACAATTTTGAAGAGACCAGCGCGGGCGTGGCAGCGCGTTTTTGGTTTCTTACCGATTATCTCGCTTGGTGGCACAGTATTTATTCTCGGCACCTTATCTATCGCCCCGAATTTTATGAATTTCGCCCACGCGGAAGAAAAACCAGCTCTAAAGCCAAGTGATATTAATCTGTCTATCAGCGTCGACGAAACGTTCCATAAGTTTAATGATGTCTATCTTACTTCGGACGGGGTTGAACATGAAGATCAAAATAATATTACTTTTAAACCTACCGTAAAGACTAATAATCCTGCAGGTTACAAAGTTTACTTCTCGGACGTTGATGAAGATACTAACATGCGCAGTGTTGATGCCACGGTGACCGACTCTATTCGTTCTGCTGCTCCTTCTGATTTTGAGAACGGCCAGCCAAAAAACACCACTGACAACTATTGGTATTGTGGTATCCTGCAGGTTCCAGACACTATCACTGGGGAAGCAGAAAAAACCACTTCCACTAATAATGATTTGTCAATCCCAGTCAGAAGTCACCCACGATTAATTGATGAAGTTAAGTATATAAAAACAAACGATAATAAAAATAATGGGATATACTGTAATATCTCGATCAATAAGCAATTAGCCACATCGACCTATGTTGGCAAAATGATTTTTAGTACCATAGCCAATACTAATAATTTAAAACCTGCCACTTTGAAAGATGGATATTCGGCCTTCCGTAGAATTCCGAATAACTATGCAGGTAAAAGGGAATTTAAGAGTTTTAAGTATGCCGTACCAACTCCAGCAGATTTTTCTACTGAAGTAAAAAATGATGAATCGATTGCTTCGAGCGTAAAACCAGACTATAAGTATAGTGGTATGCCTGGGCCAGCCTGTCCTCCTGTGATGGGTTTGGGATTCAATATGTATAATATTACTGCCAATAATACGGAAGATGAAGAGCCAGTATTAGTCTGGGCCTCCAGTTGTGATGATCGAGGATTACGTTGGTGGTCTCCATCTGGAACTTTGAAGCTCGGTGAAAATTGTTCTAATTTCTTCTCTACCGCCAATGCGCCACGTTTTGATAACCTTGATCTTTCTGGCGTCGATATCTCAAATTGCAAGAATATGGAATCTATGTTTGAACGCACCGATGAAGGATTTAAGGAAATTAATTTCGGATATAACAAATTTTCTTCAGAATTATCTAACACTAAGAATATGTTCAAGGGGAATAGCAAACTTGAGAGAATACATACAACTACTGACCTTGATTTAACTTATGTGGCAGAAAGTGAAGGAATGTTTGACGGCTTAAATGAAATATCAGGTTCATATAGAATGGAAAATGGGGAATGCAATGGAATGCCATTTATTAGCGCTCACACTGACGCCCGTATGGCAAAAACGCACGGTGGATATTTCTTCCGTGATTATCCAGGTAAGGAAATGTGTGATAAGGTTATTCATCTTTAATAAAAAACCCCAAAGAGAGCCCCGTGCTCTCTTTTTTTCTTCTTGAAATTATGGTAAAATATCCTGAAAGTCTAAAAAACTATTAATTAATAAGGAAATTCATGGCAGAAGCTACACATGATTTATCAAAATTGCGCAATATTGGTATTATTGCTCATATTGATGCAGGCAAGACCACGACTTCAGAAGCAATTCTTTATCGTACTGGCTTGAAGCACAAAATCGATCTCGTCAAGGGTGACACCGGTGGTGCTACTACTGACTGGATGGAACAGGAAAAGGAACGTGGTATTACCATTACTTCCGCAGCTGTTACCGCCACTTGGAAAGGTCACAAAATTAACATTATCGATACCCCGGGCCACATCGACTTTACCGCTGAAGTAGAACGTTCTCTTCGTGTGCTCGATGGTGCCGTCACCGTTTTCGACGGTAAGATGGGTGTCGAAGCTCAATCTGAAACTGTTTGGCGCCAAGCTACTAAATACGGCGTCCCACGTCTTTGTTTTATTAACAAAATTAACCAAATCGGTGGTGACTTTTATAAGTCTCTCGACTCTATTCACAAGCGTCTCTCCAAGAATGCTTTCGCTATTCACCTTCCAATTGGTTTCGAAAAAGACATCTGTGGTGTCGTCGACCTTATCGATATGAAGGCTTACACCTACAAGGAATACGCTGACCATTCTTTGACCGTTGGTGAAATCCCAGCTGATATGCTCGACAAGGCTAAAAGAGCTCGTGCTCTTCTCGTTGAAGAAGCTGTGGCTGCCGATGAAGATTTGATGAACAAGTACTTCGCCGAAGGTGAAGAAGCTATCACCGAAGCTGAACTCAAGGCTGCTCTTCGTAAGCGTGTGCTTGACGGTGACTTCTTCCTCGTGACTGGTGGTGATGGTCGTGGTGTGATCGTTGAAAAAGTTCTCGACCTCTGTGTTGATTATCTTCCTTCACCTCTTGATCGTGATCTCGGCCAAACCGTTGGTACTGATCCAAAAACTGGTGATAAGGTTATCCGTAAGGCTTCTGTCACTGAACCTCTCACCGCTCTTGCTTTCAAGATCGCTTCTGACCCATTCGTCGGTAAGCTCGTCTTCGTCCGCGTCTACTCTGGTGTTTTGAAGTCCGGCTCTTATATCTTGAATGCTACTACCGGCAATAAGGAACGTGTTGGTCGTCTCGTCCGTATGTTCGCTGATAAGCGTGAAGAAATTTCTGAGGTTGCCGCTGGTGACATCGCTGCTATCGTTGGTCTCAAGGAAACCACCACTGGTACCACTCTTTGTGATCCAGCCCACCCAATTCACCTTGAATCTATCGAATTCCCAGAACCACCTGTTTCTATCGCTGTTGAGCCTAAGACTAAGGCTGACCAGGAAAAAATGGGTCTCGGTCTCGCTAAACTTGCTGAAGAGGATCCAACTTTCCGTGTTCACACCGATGAAGAAACTGGTCAAACCATTATTTCTGGTATGGGTGAGCTTCACCTTGAAATCATTATCGACCGCTTGAAACGTGAACATAATGTGGAAGCTAATACTGGTGCTCCTCAGGTTGCCTACCGTGAAACTATTCGTGGTACCGCTGAAGCTCAAGGTAAGCACATTAAGCAGTCCGGTGGTCGTGGTCAATACGGTGACGTTTGGATTAAGTTTGAGCCAAATGAATCTGGCAAGGGCTTCGAATTCATCGATATGATTAAGGGTGGTGTGGTGCCTCAAGAATACCGCAAGCCAGTTCAACAAGGTGTTGAAGAAACTCTTAACGGTGGTGTGATTGCTGGGTACCCAGTAGTTGATATTAAGGCTACCCTCTACGATGGTTCCTACCACGATGTCGACTCTTCCGAGCTTGCCTTCAAGCTCGCCGGTAGCTTGGCTACTCGTGAAGGTATCAAGAAAGCTAAACCAGTGCTTCTTGAACCATTCATGAAGCTTGAAGTTACTACCCCTGAAGAATTCATGGGTGATGTGATCGGTGATATTAACTCTCGCCGTGGCCGTATCGACTCTATGGAAGATATTCAAGGTGGCGCCAAGCTTATTACTGCTTTCGCTCCACTTGCTAACCTCTTCGGTTACACTTCGGATCTCCGCTCCATGAGCCAGGGCCGTGCCGCTTCTTCTATGGAGCTCGCACAGTACGAGGAAGTACCACCTAACGTTGCTCAAGAAATCATCGAGAAGCGTAATACTTCTAAGTAAGTAGTCTCTTAAAAATAACCTCTCCGGAGAGGTTATTTTTTTATTTAAAATTTTATTTGGGATATCTGAAAACTTGAAAAATTAGTGAGAATATTTCTACATCAAAAAGCCCCGCATTTCTGCGAGGCTCTTTTTTTTGGAGATTAATTTCGTCTTACGACTACATTTGCATCGATATCCTTAAACAAATCATCGCGATTAAGGTTAGACTCATGTCCAACCAGAGCATTAGTGCGCTCCACTACTCGCTTGATTAAATCCACCGAATCTTCACGCACATAATACAATGCACGGTATTTATCGTTAGACGGATCATAGTTGGGGCTACTTTCGACGAAACGCTTTAACTGCATTTCTGCATAGAAACTCGAAAGTTCTGGTGACAGCAATAAAACATTACCATCATTAGAAAAATAGGGTCCACCATTATGATCAATATCCGTGAGCTTCATCTTGTGCATCACGTGATAAAAATCTTCCGGTCTCGCATCGGTTCTTCCGTAGCCAGAATTTGGGAAAAGTCGGTCATCTTTCACATAGTAGACTTCAATCCCATTTACCCCAATACCGTAAAACAGCCCGCTTATATGTCGGCGTGAATCAATGCGGTAGGGTACCAGACGTTTTTCGAAATCTGCCATGTTGCCAAGATCGTTTATCTGCTTACCCTCCGCTCCATAATTCGCATCAAACCGAATCATTAGCTTCGGATTCGTCTCATTAATGAAAGTATAGACGTCTAATGCCGGGAAGCTATCTGCCAATCTGAGATTAAAACCGTTATCTCTCATATAGCCAACCAGGTCAAACTCGCCAAATCTAGTGTAAGTCTTCGGGTCATTCTTCTGGTGGGTCGGGAGTGGCTCAGAGGCTTCTTGTTTGATACGCCTCAGCATGTACTCCGCTGTGAAAGAAATAGTGTCCGGTTCGTCTGGCTCAATCGGCTCCATGGGATCAAGCTTAGTAGTATGAAATTCATCCACTAAGTTCTGCACCAGGAACTGCGTATAATTAATTCCGTCAGCTCCGGTAAAGTTTGGTGTGCGTCCGTTCAGATAGGGGTCCAGGAATCCCGCATCAGTACCGTCCTTGATATAAGTCGGAATATTCCGATAGTGGTAATAGCTATTCTCCCCGGCATCCGTATTTACTTCGAGCACCGAATTTCCTCTAATACTCTGATTTAAATGCTTCGGGAAGAGAATTACATTACTTGGTACCATAAAATCCGAGATGTAACTGCCAGATTGCGACACAAGCTGATCTCTCAGGTCTTCCACTTCTCTGATATTAAACTCAGAAACCATTTGGAATGTGCCTGGGTGCGACCTACTCGGATCGGGATCTTTTAGTGGTGCTAATCCATAATCATTTCTGGCTGCTCGTCTAGCTTCTAACACGTCAGGGGTGGCATCCCTAATCGGTCCGGTTACTTCGCCGCCACCGAATTCGGAAGCATCCACCGCTGCCGTCAGTTGAGCGTCCATCTCGTATGGATTATCGGTTTCTTCCTCATGTTTCACTTCCGCCTTCGCGGTAGTTTCTACTTCGGAAGTCTCCGGAACTACGGTTTTACTCTGGGCACTGCAAGCAACTAAACCGAGAGCGAGCGACAAAAACAGGAATTGTTTCTTCATCATGCACCTCCATTTTAATGTGCGTAGGATAAAAGTAGCCTAAAAGTTAGCTATATTTTACAATTTTTTCACAAAAAAGTCAATTTTAACATAATTGGATTAATTACTGGCAAAAAGCTGCAAAATATGGTAAAATATGCAAGTTAGTTTTTCAAAAAATGGAAAAATCAGTATGTTCTTTAGAAAAGGGGGAAATTGTATGTTTGCAATACTAGTAACGTTGTCGTGCTTTTTGGCTGGTCTATTCTGTCTGGTGCTGAACTATTTTCGCATTATTCTGATTCTGCGGATTGATATTTTTATCTGTAGTTGGATTGTGCTGACCTTACTTCCGGCACTCGTGTCTATAATCTATCATGAACGTAAGAAACTTCTAGCGGAAAGAATTGCTAGAATCGATGAAGAAATGGACCAGGGTTGCTATCATTTTCAGTTTGACAGAAGTCCCAAGAACAGAATCCCCAAAATCGCAGACGACGAAGTTGATTTTGATGATTATGGCTGTGGCTGTGAGTGGGATCGTGAACGCCATGATTTAGTCAGAGTCGTACCGGAAGATTAAAACTGCAAATTTAAATTAAAAATCACACCAGCCCATCTGGGCTAATTTTACTACAACATCGAAAAACTAACTGTCAAGGCGTCAATTTGGCGCCTTTTTTTCGGATTTCTCTCTTTACTTATTCCGTAAAATCTATTAATATATAGATATATCTAGCTTCTTGGCTGGTTAATATTAGTGCCAAGGAGAATAATATTAAAGGAGAATAATAAAGAATGGCAAATTTCGACCGTTCCAAGCCACACATTAACGTTGGTACTATGGGTCACGTTGACCACGGTAAGACTACTCTTACTGCTGCTATCACAGCAGTTCTTGCAAAACGACTTCCATCAGAAGTTAACAAACCAATCGCGTACGATCAAATCGACAACGCTCCAGAAGAAAAAGCTCGTGGTATTACCATTGCTACCTCTCACCAAGAGTACGAATCAGAAAAGCGTCACTACGCTCACGTAGATATGCCAGGCCACGCCGACTACATCAAGAACATGATTACCGGTGCTGCTCAAATCGATGGTGCTATCCTCGTAGTTGCTGCTAACGATGGTCCACTTCCACAAACTCGTGAGCACGTACTTCTCGCTCACCAGGTGAACGTACCAAAAATCATCGTCTTCCTCAACAAGATGGATCTTGCTGACCCAGAACTCGTTGAGCTCGTTGAAATGGATGTCCGTGAACTTTTGAACAAGTACGGCTTCGACGGTGACAACGCTCCAATTATCAAGGGTTCTGCTCTTAAGGCTCTTGAAGGCGACACCGAAATGGAAGATCGTATCATGGATCTCGTCCACGCTATGGATGAATACTTTGACATCCCTGAACACGATCTTGACAAACCATTCTTGATGCCAATCGAAGATGTCTTCTCCATCAAGGGTCGTGGTACTGTTGCTACTGGTCGTATCGAGCAGGGTATCGTCAAGATCAATGACGAAGTTGAAATCGTTGGTATTCGCCCAACTCAGAAATCAGTTGTTACTGGTATCGAAGCTTTCCACAAGACTCTTAACGAAGGTGAAGCAGGTGACAACGCTGGTCTCTTGCTCCGTGGTATCGAACGTGAACAAATCGAACGTGGTCAGGTTATTGCTAAGCCAGGTTCTATTACCCCACACACTGAATTCGAAGCTCAGGTTTACATCTTGAAGAAAGAAGAAGGCGGCCGCCACACCCCATTCTCAAAGGGTTACAAGCCACAATTCTACTTCCGTACTACCGATGTTACCGGTGAAGTCGAACTTCCAGCTGATAAAGAAATCGTCATGCCTGGTGACACTGTTACCTTCCAGGTCAAGCTTCTTTCAGCTATCGCTATGAACAACAACGACCGTTTCGCTATCCGCGAAGGTGGCCGTACTGTCGGTTCTGGTGTTGTTACCAAGATTATCAAATAATCTATAACAACCTAAATACCTCTCCTTCGGGAGAGGTATTTTTTGTCTTGACGAACCTCTGTTTTTATCGTAAAATAAATTTACTATTATTAATTGAATTCTAAAAACTCATTGACGCATCAAGCATCTGAAGTTATAGAATTAGAAGGAAAACAATGGCAGACGCAAAAAACGAAGGCTTGAAGATCCGTATTCGTCTCAAGGCCTACGACCATCGTGTAATCGACCAAAGCGCTAAGCAAATCGTCGATACCGCTATCCGTACTGGTGCCGCCGTTTCTGGCCCAGTCCCACTACCAACTAAGCGCAGTACTTTTACTGTGGTGAAATCACCTCACGTTTACAAGACCGGTGGTGAAGCTTTCGAAATGAAGATTCACAAGCGTCTCATCGACATCACCAACGCTACTCCAAAGACCATTGATGCACTTCAAAACTTGTCTTTGCCAGCTGGTGTCGACGCTGAAATCAAAATGTAATTAAAACATAAATTACTTGAAAATCCCAATCTTGAATTGGGATTTTTGATTTGTTTTACGATAATCTTTATGTTAAAATTATCGTACATGACGAGCGATAAAAATCAAAAACTGCGAATCACCCGTTCATGGCTGAAAAGTCTCGCCGGCTTTTTTACCCTAACGGCCTCAATTTTTAGCTTGAACATGATTTTTGCTCCCCAAACTTACGCTCTCTTTATGCCGTCTTTATCTGCGGCTCTTAATCAGTCATCGGCGGTATTTCACGGTAATGATGATCGCTCCGCGAATCCACAACTTCAGGAAGCGACCACGAAACTAACTGTTAACTCTAACGATAAAAGTGGCTACCGCATCATTATTAGTACCGATTCGAATAATACTGCACTTATAAGTCCGAATTCTGCTGTTACTGATAAGATTAGCTCAATTCCAAATGCCGATACTCTAAGTAATTTTCCTGCCAGGACCTGGGGCTATAAGATTGATGACGAGACTAATTTTCGCCCGATCGGTTCAGTCGCCAGTCCGACCAATCTTTTTAGCTCTGAAGAAAAAACCGATGGCAATGAAGTCAAGAATATTACCATTGGCATGAATTTGGGTACCGATCTTTTGAGCGGTAGTTATAAAAACACACTCATGATTTCGGTTATTTCAAATAATAATGCCGGTACCAACGCTACGCTCACAAGAGGACCGGATTTAAACCAGAAAATTGCTCGTAGTGCAATCCTTGCCGGCACCAATTTGCATGCTATTAAGGGGTTCAAGCGAAGCCCGACCGCACCGACGGCTGCCATGAAAACTATCAATATCGAAGATTCTGATGAGTCAAGCTATGAAATTTTAGCTTGGTTTGATCCGGCAGACAAAACAGTTTACTACTATTGCGAGAATGACCGCGTCTACATGAATGAAGACTCACGTCAGATTTTTAATAACATCCTTAATATTACTGATATTGATTTGTCTGGACTCGATACACGTTACGTGAAGGATATGTCTTTTATGTTTAATAACGCCAGAAGTGTGGTAAACCTAGATCTTTCTACCTTTAAAACTTCCCGTGTCACTGCGATGACTAATATGTTTGCCTATATGGGATCCCTGAAAAATCTCAATATTTCTAGCTTCAAAACTAAAAACGTTAAAAGCTTCTCTCGTATGTTTATGGGTGATTCTTCTTTGCAAAATCTTGATCTCTCGCATTTCGATACCTCTAAAGTTACCGATATGGGCAATATGTTTAGTGGCGCAAGTAATATAACGTCACTAGATTTAGGGAATTTTAATACCGCTAATGTTGTTAATATGCAGGAAATGTTTAAGGATTGTGGTAATCTCACTAGTCTGAATGTTTCGAGTTTTGATACGACTAAGGTCACCAATATGCAAACCATGTTTGGTGGCGCTACCAAGCTCACTAGCCTCGATATCCGTAATTTTGATACTTCTAAGGTCACCAACATGCTCTCCATGTTTGGTAATCTCCGCTCAATGACCGATTTTAAAATTAGTGACAAATTTAAGACTCACAATGTGACAAATATGGCCAGCATGTTTTCAAACTGCATCCTTCTGGAGGAGCTTGATCTCTCGAATTTTGATACCAGAAAAGTGATTACTACGAGTGCGATGTTTAGCGGTATGAGTAATGTAAAAAAGATTATTTTAAGCCCTAATTTCCAGACTAGTAATGTTATTAATATGAATAGTATGTTTAATAACTGTAATCTATTGCAGGAAATTGACCTTTCGAGCTTTGATACTAGGAAAGTTACCGATTTTACTAATATGTTTAATACCTGCTCGAGTCTCACTTCGCTTGACGTCTCGACCTTTGATACTCGCGAGGCCACCAGTATGGCTAGTATGTTTAGCGGCATGCTGAATCTCGCCAATCTTAATCTTGGACACAATTTTAATACTTCCAAGGTAAACAGTTTGTATAATATGTTCTTTAATGACCGCAAGCTCGTAAGTCTGGATCTTTCGCAGTTTGATACCAGGAATGTGACAAATATGGCATCCATGTTTAGCTATATGTTTGAGTTAAAAAATCTCAACATTTCGTCCTTCGATACCAGCAAAGTAGAATCCATGTATCGTATGTTTTATAGTACTAGTAAGCTCGAAAATCTTGACTTCAGTCATCTTGATACCAGTAAGGTTCATAATATGCAAGATATTTTTTCCGGTATGGCGGCTTTATCCTCAATCAATCTCGGCGGACATTTTTCTACGGCCAGTGTGACAGATATGCGTGGCATGTTTACAGATACGAATAGTCTTACCGAACTTGATTTGAGCAATTTTAATACTGCGAAGGTGAATAAATTTAGCAACATGTTTGCTTCCTCGCGCCCACTCGAGACTAAATTGGAAAAAATTTACGTCAGTCAAGATTTTAACATTTCTGCTGGTACTGAATTTGATAATGTTTTTCGAAATCAGGTTAAACTGCGTGGTGGTAATGGTTCCTTCCTTGTAAATCCTGCTTCTGCCGACAAAACTTGGCTTCGCATCGACCGCCCAGGCGCTAAGGGCTACTTCACTCAGAAACCATAAGCGTTTAAAATTATCGAAAATGACAATTTTAAACGATTTTGCTATAATAGAGTTATGATTAGTAACTCTCTTCGGCAAAAACTCGATTTTCTGATTGAACGATACCGTGATTTGGTGCCAAACTATGCTTCCGGAATTAGGGGACTAAGTCTTGTTGAGCTTCCAGAGATGGTTTATAACTCGAATGCCATTGAAAACTCCACACTCACCCTCGAAGATACGGAAGATATTTTGATTCGACATCAAATTCGTACCGATCATCTGATTCGTGAGATTTTTGAAGCGACTAATTTAGCGAAAGCTATGAAGTTTCTTCTAGATAATCCTGAAACTGAAATCTCTGTGCCACTAATTCTTCAACTTCACAGCATTTTATTGCAAAATATCCGTGATGATGCTGCTGGTCGGTTTCGCACTAATAAGGAATGGGTGCACGTAGGTAGTCATCTAGGTGCAAACCCGCAATTCGTCCACGGTTTTATGTCGGATTTAGTTGAAAAATATAACGCGTCAGATGACCAATATTTTCTCGACAA
>CALKRO010000060.1 GCA_937990205.1 uncultured Candidatus Saccharibacteria bacterium
TCGCTTGGCTACTCAAATCGGTTCCGGTCTCCAGGGTGTGTTGTATGTGCTCGATGAGCCGTCCATTGGTCTACATCAACGCGATAATGATAAGCTTATTTCGACCTTGAGACACCTGCGCGACCTTAGAAATACCGTGCTGGTCGTCGAGCATGATGAGGACACTATGATGAGTGCAGATTATCTGGTCGATATTGGTCCGGGGGCTGGTGCGCGCGGTGGTCAGGTGATTTCCGCTGGTACGCCAGAGGAAATTGCAAATGATTCGGATTCCCTCACCGGTAAATATCTCTCTGGTACCAAGAAAATTCCTGTGCCGAAAACCCGTCGCAAGCCAAAGCTCAATCAATATCTCACCGTGGTCGGCGCCAGGGAAAATAACCTAAAAAATCTCACGGTTAAATTCCCCCTAGGTGTAATGACCGTAGTTTCTGGCGTCTCGGGTTCTGGTAAATCTACCTTAGTCAATGAAATTCTAGCTAACGAATTGCTCGCTCGTCTTCATCGTGCCCAAACTGTAGCTGGCGAACACGAACGCATCGACGGCATTGATAATCTCGATAAATGTATCGTGATCGACCAAAGTCCAATTGGTCGTACGCCACGTTCGAACCCAGCCACCTATACGGGTGTCTTTACCGCCATCCGAGAACTTTTCGCCGCTCAACCAGAGGCAGAAATTCGTGGTTATAAGGCCGGCCGTTTCTCCTTCAATGTCAAAGGTGGTCGCTGTGAGACCTGTCAGGGTGACGGTGTGAACAAGATTGAAATGCACTTTCTGCCAGATGTTTACGTCACTTGTCCGACCTGTCATGGTAAACGCTATAACCGCGAAGCACTCGAGGTAAAATACAAGGGTAAGGATATTTCTGATGTCCTAAATATGACCATTGACGAGGCGGTCGAGTTCTTCGAGAACATCCCTGCCATTGCCAATAAGTTGAAGACTATTCAAGAGGTTGGTCTCGGCTATATTCGTCTCGGCCAGTCTGCCACTACTTTCTCTGGTGGAGAAGCTCAACGTATTAAAATTGCTACCGAACTTTCACGTCGTTCGACCGGCAAGACCCTTTATATTTTGGATGAGCCGACCACTGGTCTGCATACCGATGACGTGAATCGTTTACTAAAAATCCTAGATCGTCTAGTTGCCGGCGGTAATACCATGGTTATTATCGAACATAATCTCCATGTAATTAAGAGTGCTGACTGGATTATCGATATGGGCCCAGAAGGTGGCCAACATGGTGGTCAGATTATCGCCGAGGGTACACCAGAAGAAATCGCCAAAAATGATCAAACCCCTACCGGCATATATCTCCGCGAGTTTCTCAAGTAGAAACCGTGTATAGCCTAATTATTGCGGCACTAAAAAATCCCTAGTCAGACTAGGGATTTTTCTTTATCTAATTGCTAAGGCTTCGCGCAGCTTATCGGATAATTGATTGATCTTCAGAGTCTTGTTGGCCTTTGAATTTTCGACATTAATTTTCGCAAGCATCAGAGCGCGCTGTAAATTCCAGTCTGTAATTAGTGCCGAGAAAATAGTGCCCGCAATAATCGTCGCGGCGACGTCACGCGTCACCTTTATGTCCTTATTTTGAAAATCTTCCTTAAAAACCCCAGCCAGAATTTGATTTTCTGTTACATAAATTAGTTTCAAGGTCGAAAGTGTGCTGAGAATTTGTTTAATTTTCATCATTTGGGATTTTTTACCCATCACGAAAACCATTTCTGCTCGCTGCAAGAGGCGATAAAAAGTCGTCAAATTCGTTTTGCTTAAATCTGGCGCACTCAGTAATTTTGGCATTTCCGATCGATCGAAACACCACGCTAATTTAGTTTTTGGATGTGATTCTAAGTAATCCAAAATCGCCTTAATCTGTACGTTATTTAACTCTGCCGACCAATCGATGTAAAGGTAGTCGAATTTGGCCGTGCGTTTTTCTAAAATTTTGCCATTAAAATCACATTGCTTGACAAATTCTGGCGCCAAATTAATATAATTATTTTTCGAAAGCAAAATATATTGAAAATCATCACAAGTTTCTGGATTTTCCGGGCTAAAAGCCGTCTCGGTTTCAATCCGAAAATTCGAAATTACCTCATCGGCCAGTTTCTGGCCAGTCATGATACTGAAGCGATCATTATAATATTTTTCGCCACCATCGTAAGCTAAATCGAGGTGCGCATTCTGGTTTTTGTCTAGTTCAAAATTTTTGGCATCCAGAGAAAGATAAACGTTTTTAATATTTTTACCAATAATTAATACTTTCATCTTTTCTCCACCTCTTTAAATTCACCATCCTTTAAGTTTTCTAGTGTATATCTTCCAAATTCAATGCGATGTAGCTTCACGACCTTGTATCCTACCGCTAGGAAAGTGCGACGAATTTGGCGATTCCTACCTTCGCTCATTTCTACTAAGAATGTGCAACCGCTCGGATCAGGCTCCTCTTTTTTAAGAAACAATTTACTTTTACCATCTGGCAAATCGATGCCCATATCAGAGATCATTTGCTGATGTAGTGGCGCGAGTGGGCGATTTAGTCTTACGATGTAGCTTTTGATTTTAAAAAATTTCGGATGGGTCATCGAGAAAGCGAAATCGCCGTCGTTGGTTAATAAAATTAATCCCGAACTGTCCTTATCGAGCCTCCCCACCGTCTTCAAACCCTGATATTTTTCTGGCAAAAGTTCAAAAAGAGTCGGTGTGTCGCCCTGACGCTTCTTCGAGCATACATATCCTACGGGCTTATTCAAGATTAGATAGGTGAAACCTTTACGCTGAGTAATTTTTTGGCCATCCAAAAAAACCTCATCACAAGTTTCATCGAATCGACGACCTAGTACGGCGACTTCCTGATTAATCTTCACGCGACCGTCCGCGATTAGGTTATCGGCCTCGCGACGCGAAACTCCAGTTTGTTCGGCTAAAAATTTATTTAATCTATACATTACCTAGAAACGGGTTAGGGTTATTAATTGGTGATTGAGCTGGCGCGACAGGTTGTGCTGGAATCACTGGCTGCATCTGTGGCGTAGTTTGCATTTGCGTGGCTGGCTGTACCGGAGTTTGTGCTGGAGCCTGCACAGGAGTTTGCACCGGTATAGCCATAAATTGTGTCATCATATTGTCTGTAGTTGGAGCGGTTGCTGCAGTATCCAGTGCACCATTTGCGTCATTTAAGACTTCGTGCACGGCATTTA
>CALKRO010000061.1 GCA_937990205.1 uncultured Candidatus Saccharibacteria bacterium
CCCCTTGATTTTGACTGGATGTGACAGAATTTGCCTGGCTTGGCTCAGTATCGTGCGAAGCTTTCAAGGCCACCTCGTCTGGCACCAGACCGATACGCTTGGCTTCTTGATTAACTACTTCGGCGATCACCGTTGCGGCTTCGCGAATCTGTTCTTCAGTATTGAGTTCGCCGAAAGTGACGCGGAGGGAGCCGGTAATTTCCGAATCGGTGAGACCAATGGCGGAAAGTACATGGGATTTTTGACCTTTCGAGGCAGCACAGGCGGCACCAGTAGAAAGCAGAATACCGTGATCTTCCAGCTTAAAAATCAGACGTTCAGCATCGAGTCCGTCGAAGCAAATTGGACAAAAATTAGCTAATTGATGTTTTTTGTTGCCCAAAAATTTTGGCGTAACGAGGGATTTTTCGGTCAGAATCTGACGGAATAATTGATTATATTTTTCATATTTCTTGCGGCTGGCCGAAATGTGAGATTTCGCACGCACCGACGCTTCCGCGAAGCCCATGAGTAATGGCACATTTTCTGTACCAGAACGCAGACCCATTTCCTGACCACCACCATAAGAAATTGGACTGAGTTTAACCCCGCGAGAAATATAGAGCGCACCAATTCCCTTCGGTCCATAAACCTTGGCAGAATTAAGCGTCAGAAGATCGACACCAAGGCGCGCCACTGAGAGATCGAGGAGGCTGGCAGCCTGCGAAGCATCAGAATGGAGATAAAGTGGGGTAAGATTGCCAGCAGTGAGGCGCTTTTCACGCGTGTGTCGTATAATTTCGGCAATTTCACTGAGCGGCTGGATGGTGCCAAGTTCGTTATTGGCGATGGCGACGGAAATTAGGACAGTTTTTTCGGTGATTTTGGCGGCCAAATCTTTCAGATCGATTAGACCAGTCTGATCGACGGCAATTTCCCCGACGGTTTTCGCATAATGTCTGGCGGATTCACGCACCGATGCATGCTCGGTGGCTAAAATCAGAGCTTCGGCGTCTGGGTAATTTTCCAAGACAGTAAACGCGAGATTGATGGATTCAGTAGCGCCAGCGGTGATGACTAAATCTGGTGATTTTGCACCAATAGTCTGAGCCAGAGCGGATTTTTTCGCTTCATATTCACCACGCAGGTGCTTGGCTGGGAGGTATGGTGCAGAGGGATTATAAAAATTTTCACTAAAATATGGCAACATCGCCTCAAGCACCTTAGGATGCACTGGGGTGGCGGCAGCAAAATCTAAATAAATCATTTTTTAACTCCTAAATTAAAGAGGGTTTCCGAATTTTCGGTAGTAATTTTCGCAACCTCCTCAAAATTTAATCCGAGCTTCTCAGATAGCCACTTAGCTACATAATAAACATTGGCTGGCTGATTGGTTTGCCCACGCAGTGGCACGGGAGCGAGAAATGGCGCATCAGTTTCGAGTAAAATTCGCTCGATTGGCGGCATCGGCAAAGTAGAATAAGTAGCTAAA
>CALKRO010000062.1 GCA_937990205.1 uncultured Candidatus Saccharibacteria bacterium
TCTATTTCACTCCCCTCCCGGGGTTCTTTTCACCTTTCCATCACTGTACTAGTTCGCTATCGATCAATCAATATATTTAGCCTTGGCAGGTGGTCCTGCCAGATTCAAACAGGGTTTCTCGTGCCCCGTCCTACTTGAAAAAAGATATATAATGTCTAAGACCATTTCGCATACAGGACTCTCACCTTCTTTGGTGTGCCATTCAAACACTTCCGCTATGATCTAAGTTTTATAACATTATCCACTCATTTAACGATGTTGGTTTTTATACTGAAATATCGGATTTCCAATACCTCAGCATAAAAATTATCTTATTTCGCAACCCCTTTCATAACTCTGGCCGTTAAACCGTATGGTTATGTTAAGGTTTAGGCTGCTCCAATTTCGCTCGCCACTACTTTCGGAATCATTGTTTATTCTCTTTTCCTCAACCTACTAAGATGATTCAGTTCGGTTGGTTCCCGTCTAAATTACTCTATGTGTTCAAGTAATTGCAATACGACATGACTCGTATTAGGTTGCCCCATTCGGAAATTCCTGGATCAAAGCTTGCTCTCAGCTCCCCAAGACTTATCGCAGAGTTCTACGTCCTTCATCGGTATTGATTGTCAAGGCATCCACTATTAGTGCCCTTATTTACCTTTTTATGCATTGACTTAACTAGTAATCGAAGATTGATTACTAATTCACGTATATACTTCCGAAACCAAGAAGGGATTTCTTTCATATATACAAATGCAAGTCTTTATTTAATTTTCATCGTTGTCCAAATTGTTAATTCAACGTGCGATTTAAATAAATCCTATGTATTAAGAATTCTCGCAGTTTCCCTTTTTCGCAGTGGTCATTTCTGACTTGCTGAACTTAGTATTTATCTTATATCAAATTTTTAATTTATGCAAGTCTTTTTTCGGACTTTTTTGAAGATTTTTGAGTTTTTCTGGTTTTTCGCTGATTTTTAGTGGTTTTCTAAGTATTTTTCGAGTTTTTGATGCAGTTTTTCGGTATTTTTGGCTAGCATTACTAGGCGATTTTCAATTTCATATATGCCAATCTTAATAATACGAAACAAAGCAGGGTCATTTTCGAAACGTTTGGCAAATTCCTGAAATAAGGCAAAATCGGATTGATTGCGAATAAAACGCGCCATAATCTTCGGGTAGATATCAAGTGATTTGCCATCAACAGCATTTTTAAGATAATCCCAGTTTTGATAAAGCCAATCGAAAGTAGCTTTTCTAGTCGAATGATTAGCTAGTAGATCACGCACATAGCCACTATGGTCCTGCAAGCGGATAATCTTAGTGTCTGAAAGCATATCTAATAAAGTCTGAAGATGCTCCTCGTGTTTGGCGTCCGTAATAATATCTAGGAGCAGGGATTTAATAGTCGGCGATGAGGTTTTAATGTAAAGATTTAGATATTCTTTAAAACGAGCCTCTTTGGAATTTTTAAATTCAGCCTCTAAATACGGTAGCAGCAATTCTGGTGAAATGGCCGCAAAATTTAGAGCGTCGGTTATATATATATTATATTGTTCAGTTAGACGAAGAAGGGTCGGCTTATCATCCGCATAAACCGCAAGGCTCAAGATGGATTCACGAAGCTTTTTATCATCATCGGTGTCTTCGGTTTTTTCAGAAACGCCAAGACGCGCGATTTGGGGAGAAATCAGTTCCCTAATATAACTCTTCAAATTAGCTTCAGCAGGGGTTTCAGCCGGACAATAGATTTTAAGCTCACCAAGAATTGACATAATAATGGACCAAATCGCAAAGCTGGTTTCATTGCGGAAGTGCATGAGTAGGTCTAGACTGGCTGGTAAATCACCACGAGGAGTACGTAAAAGAAGACTCTGGTCAATCAAAAGGCGTAATTGCTGCTCCTGGCTTAACTCAGAGAAGTGCGCGAGCTTAGCCTGAAGCTCCTCGGAAGTAAGACCGATAATGTAATGTCCGGTCATATCATCGGAGACCTGGACTAACGGCCAAGATTCTTGATTACTTCGGCCATCTAGATAAAAACGTTCCTGTTTTTCTCCTTCAATAATCGGAAAGCCAGGACGCGTGATCCATTGGTTCATAAAATCTGAAACATTAAATTTCGCATAAGGTTGCAAGGCGGCCCAGAGATCATCACCAGTAGTGTTTTGATATTGGTGCTTTTCAAAATAACCCCGCAAACCCTTCAAGAAATTCTGTTCCCCCATCAGGCGCATTAACATAAACATCAAATGCGACCCCTTGGCATAGACAATGGCCGGGTCAAAGAGAGTTTCAATCTCGGAAGGATGATTAACCGCCTGCTTGACGGCTTGAATATCTGGTGAAGTATCACGAGTCAGCGCATAATAACAGTCAGAAACGAAAAATTCCTGCCAAACTTTCCACTCTGGACGAATCGCGTCAAGACAATAATATTCCATCATATTGGCGAAGCTTTCATTGAGCCAGAGATCATCCCACCAAGCCATAGTCACGAGATTACCGAACCACTGATGCGATAATTCATGGGTAATCACCGTGGCGATTTGAATTTTATCCGACAAGGTGGCAGTTTCATCCATCAGGAGGCAGGATTCACGATAAGTTACTAGGCCCCAGTTCTCCATCGCACCGGCATCAAAATCTGGCACTGCTACCTGATCAAGTTTCGGCAAAGGGTATGGTACACCAAAAGCTTGGTCATAAAAATCTAAGGCTTCTCCGGCGATCTGATTTGGCTCGACGAGGGATTCTTTAGCTTGATTCAATGGTGCATAGGTAGTAATCGTGACGCCGTGCTGATTCTTAGTGGTAACACTTTGAAAATGGCCGAGACAGAGCGCCAAAAGATAGGTCGCCATACGTGGCGTAGTTTCGAATTCCACAATTTTACGCGTCACCTCAGTATTAAGATTCATGGCGTTTGGATCAGTTTTTGGATTGAGCTCACTATTCACTGAGGTATAAGTCAAAGTGCGCTCGGTCTTGATCGGCATATTACTGAGAATCGTGTCAGTCGAATCAGTATCGATAACTTTGAGAGAGAACTTAGCCTTGGCAGCGGGTTCGTCGACACATGGGAACATCATGCGAGCATAGTGCGATTCAAATTGAGTAGAGACAATTCGCTCGGTCTTCCCCTCATATTCATAAGTCGAAAGATAAAGCCCGGTCATACCGTGCGAAAGTTGCAAGGAATAACGGGCTTCGATAATAATTTCGGCATCTGAGACTTGCGAAATAAAGCTAATAGTTTCAACTTCAGTGTCCTCTGTAAAAGTCACCGGGCGCTGATTGATAGTCAGTTGATTAATTTTGAGATTTTTGGCGTGGAGTTTAACGGTGGAACTTTTGGCAGTACCCTGAATCTTCACTCGACCCTGAACCTGCTCGGTGTCTTTATTGATCCTTAATTCAATTTCGTATAATTCTGGTGTAAAGTATTTGGCTAATTGTTCCACCCTGTTCTCCTTAATCTAAAATTGCTTTAATGCGACGAATGCCAGCGGCTGAGGATTCTTCTTTTTTAATCTTGAAATGACCGAGCACGCCAGTATGTTCGACGTGAGGTCCACCACAAAGTTCACGCGAGACGGGATTTTCTGCGGTGCCGATGGTATAAACTTTGACCACGTCGCCATATTTTTCCCAGAAGCTACCGTGAGCCTTTAAGACGTCGCGCGCGTAGACCTTGTCGTATTCGGCGAAAGAAACTGGATAATCTTCCTCTATCCACTGATTAACCTGGTCTTCAATCTGCTTTTTCTCTTCATCGGTGAGTTTGCGATCAAGATTAAAATCGAAACGCAGACGTTCAGAGGTGATATTAGAACCAGCTTGAGCGATATTTGGATCGACGATTTTCTGAAGTGCGGCTAGTAGCAAGTGAGTAGCGGTGTGATATTTCACCGAGGCTTCACCGTGATTCTCGAGACCACCCTTGAACATACCTTTACTGGCGGTTTGAGAACGTTGACGCTGTTCATCGAGACTAGCTTGGAATTCAGCTTGCCAGTTTTCACTGAGACTAATTTGGTTTTGCTTGGCTTCTTCGAGAGATAATTCGAGTGGAAAACCATAAGTATCCTGAAGCATAAAAAGTTCTTTGCCGGTAAGACCCTGATCTTTAAGCTTATGAAGTTCCTTAAGGCCACGGTGAATACTACGGCGGAAAGCCTGCTCTTCACGAATCAAGACATTCAAGGCATCAGCACGATTGGTAAGAATTTCATCTGAAAGATCTTGGTAATTTTCGGCGATAATTGGCACGATTTGAGCTAAGAAATCTTGATCGATGCCAAGATTAGTAGCTTTCATCACCGCACGACGAATCAAACGGCGAAGGGCGTAGCCTTGTTGTTTATTGCTTGGAACTAAACCCTGAGCGGAAAGTAGATAAGCACCACGTAGGTGATCCGCAATCACACGCATCTCTTCAGTGTGATTAGCATAACTCAGACCAGAGATAGCTTCGAGCTTAGTAATAATTGGTTTTAAAAGTGAAGTTTCGAAAACGTCGAAGGAATCCATGGCGGCCGCAGCGATACGTTCGAGACCAGCACCGAAATCGATATTTTTCTTGGTTAATTCCGAGAAGGTACCGTCTTGATTGCGCTTATATTGCATGAAAACTTGGTTACCAATTTCCATGAAGCGCGCGCCATCAGAGGCAGGATGAGATTTACCGAATCTCGCAACATCCTGTTTATCTTCACCAAAATCATAGAAGACTTCAGAGTCTGGACCACATGGATCACCAATTGGGGTAGTTTCAACACCACCGCCACGACTCCACCAGTTTTCATGATCATCGTAGAAGAAAATATGCTCATTTTCCTTAATACCGCGCTTGGCGCCGTCTTCACTGGAGCCAATTTCAGCAATTTCTGCGTGTACACCCGCTTCAGCAAAGACACGTTGCCAGATTTCAGCGGATTCGGTATCTTTTGGGATGCCATATTTTTCATTACCAATAAAGCAAGTGACGTAAATTTTGTTTGGGTCGAGGCCAACGATTTCGGTAAGGAACTTAAAGAAGGCTGGAATTTGCTCTTGTTTGAAATAATCACCGAGTGACCAGTTACCGAGCATTTCGAAAACCGTAGTATGACGTGGATCACCCACATCTTCAATGTCCTGCAAACGCAAACATGGCTGTGAATCTGCCAGACGCTGACCGGCAGGATGAGGCTCACCGAGAAGATATGGCAAAAGAGGCTGCATACCCGAACCGGTGAAGAGGGTGGTTGGATCATTTTCCAAAACCAAACGCGCTGGAGCGATTACCTGGTGCCCACGACTAGTTTGATATTCAAGAAATTTTTGACGGATTTCACTTGCATTCATGGGGGTAATTATACCATATTCTGCAGAACTTCAAGTTTTACACAACTTTACAAAATGCTCATGTTATATATAATTAAAATAGATTAAATAAAAGGACGCCGCAAATGAAAAAAATAATTACCCTGTTCCTAATCGGGATTGTGGGTATAATCCTCTTCATAGTCGTGAAAAATATGGCTAACGGCGATGGGTTGCTAACGATTAGCTGTAAATCCGCACAGAATACACTCACGATTAAGATCGATCCAACGGTAGAAAATTTGGTTTCAGCCACTACGGACGACGGCGAGGATTTCGACCTTGGTGATCTGGACGAAAAAATTCAAAAAGATGGTCTGAAGAAAACAGTCGATGACCTGAAGCGCAAATTGGAATTAACTAAGGGTTACGCCTGCTTCGAGAAAAAATAAAAAATAGCCGCGAAGAGCGGTTATTTTTTAAGAATTATTCGGCAATAA
>CALKRO010000063.1 GCA_937990205.1 uncultured Candidatus Saccharibacteria bacterium
CAAGCGCAACAAATAAGAAAATAACCTCTTTCGAGGTTATTTTCTTCTGGCTAGTATGGGATAAAAAAGTAGCGAACCAAACATGCAGAGAGCGTGTCTGAACTTTAAAAAAATCTTGAAGTTTGAATAAAAGATTAGGTTAATCTAGGTAGGGCTTGTCACTGAAATATTCCCTGAGATCCTGACATGGTCCACCTTGGATAGTGTCGCCGCTATCGGCGAAATCGTCGCCACAAGTAAGCTCGCCATCGTCGAGGTCGCAGCTATTGAGACTACATTCGTTGAGATTGCAGACGGCAGCGGATTCATTGGGGTAGACCGCGACAGACTCGATAGAATCTGAGTCGAAAGTGGGATCATCGTAATCCGAATCATAGAGCACTTCAGTGTCACTGAGCTTTGAAACATAGTCGGTGGCTAATTGAGTTTCGTCGATCTGCGAAACGTAATCGGCGAAATTTTGGTTTTCTTCGTTCATTACTTTCATTATAACCTAGATTTTTCCGAGATATAAGTAGAGCCGTTTCCATTATATCTATTACTGCGAGGAATATCGTCAAGAGTGAGCTCGGCCATTCCAGCAACATCAGTTTCTGCTTTTCTTAGTTCTTCCTGGGTATTAGCACCAGCAAAATTGCGAAGAATACCAGTCTCTAAATCTAGATATGGGTCGATGAACTCATCGGCCACAATTACACTCCGTATCGAGCATAAACCTGCTCGGCTGCTTCTTTGGCGGACATTTTGCCAGCCACATAATCGTCCATTACCTTGCGAGTTTCAGCAGAAACCTCGCCTCCTTCGAGGCGTTGATTGGCAATTGCCTGATCGACTGCGATTTTGCGCTCTTCTGCTGTCATACCTACATTGTATCAAATTTTTGCTTTCAGGACGAGGAGTTCCAGAACAAGAAATGTAGAGTTTGCCTCAAATGAATTTCTAGTTCCAATCAAAAAAACAGTTTCTGAAACTGCTAGATTGGAATCAATGAGTAGAACCGATATTAAACATGGGTCGCAAGCCCATAAAAAGTTTCATCTTGAATCAATGGTACACCCGGGGGGATTCGAACCCACGACCCTCTGTTCCGAAGACAGATGCTCTAATCCGCTGAGCTACGGGTGCAAGTGAGGAGAAATATAATAAATTTATTTATTATATTTCGACGAACGCTGCATCCGAATGGCGGAGCCATACGGATGCAAGTGAGGTTTTCCTCTCTTTAATTTTATCATAGAACAAAAAATACGCCGAGAAATTCTCGGCGTACCATGTTTTCAAAGGGCAATTAGTAAATTGGTTAATTGCTTAAGGTTAGAATTTGAAGTAAGATCCGGAAGCTTAGAAACTTCCTCGAAGGTGGCTGCGATATGTTCTAACGGAATATATTTAATTTTGCAGCCAGAGAAAAGTTGTTCATTTTCAAGCTCTTGGGCTTGCAATTCTTCGGCATCCTCAATAAGGCTACCATCGGTTTCATAATTTAAAAATTCTTGATATCTTTGCTCGGCGAGCAGCATGCGCTTATTCTTGAGGTCGTTCTGGAAAGCTTCCACCAAAACATGGTCGATTTTCTGAATCTGATTACAAAATTCATTAACCAGACCCCAGAATTCCTGACGGCGCTCTTCGGTACTTCTAACATATTTCAGAAACATCGGTTGACGAATCAAGTAGTCGATGTTCGAATAAATACCATTGAAGCGCTTCCAACTTTTGCTGTAACAATCGATCAGATCCTTCAGCCGGCGAATGTTGCCGGTATCAATCCAGCGGCGTTTGAAAAATTGGCAAGATTCGGTCATATGTGTGATGTAACTAATGTCGCTTACGATTTGCCCAGACAAGCGGAAGAGTTGATCTTGGTCGAGAATAGTTTTCTGACCATTAGCTGCGGCTTTCTTCCTCTGGTTTTCAATAATTTTCTTCCAGCGTGCATCTGTTATATCATTAATTTTTTCGCGATTAACATTGAAGTCGTTGATATACAGTTCGATGCTTTTTAGTACGTTCTTATGTTCGAGAAAAATTTTCTCCACGTACTCCAGTGTGTTACAAAGTGATCCGGCCATTAAGGTAATTCCCTGATCCATATTTCTTTCCCTCCTTTGAAAAATGTAAAGGTTCCATCTACGAACGTATAGAAAAATTATGCTACAATTCGCAGTGAGGCTATTATAGTACATTTTGGGGGAAAAATGAAGAGGTGGGGGGCGAATGGTATTCCCTAATACAACGTCCTTAGAGCCGTAAGTATTAAGTTGAGCCCCTCTTCCTAATATAGATCACAGAAGAAGAGCGAAATCTTATTTTCCTACTGGACGAATTGCGCAAAAAATGATAAAATAACGAATGAGTCGGGCCGGTAGCTCAGCTGGTTAGAGCACGAGCCTCTTAAGCTTGGTGTCGTGGGTTCGAGTCCCACCCGGCTCACCATCAAAGGAATCTGTAAAAAACTCGTATTCAGATAATGAAATTATATGGTGATTTACATATGTAAATCACCTTTTTTATGTATCAATTTTGAGATTTGAAACCATATTTCACACCAAATATCTTTTTCGGAGAGATTTTCTTTTTTAAACCCACTAATTAGTGGGTTTAACGAGTTCATAAATTCCTCCACTATAATGCGAATCTTTTTCGGGATTCTTATTTTTGGCTTTAATTTATTTGATTCTTTTGTCTATATTCACAATATTATTTTACTAATCCGCCATATCCTTTTTAAGCTTGTCTTTATCTTTAACAGCCTTTGGCGATTCTCTGTCAAGCTCGTTATGTTTTTTGGTAAGGCCGTCGATTTTGTGTTATTTGTTAGTTTTCTGGCCGAATAACTCATACTTCTCGATACTTAGTTACTATTTCTTCTCGTTAGTGTATTCGGTTAAATCGTCGACAAACTCGTAAAGTCGTATTTAATGATGATTCGACAGTATTCCTCATTGTGGATGATTGATAAGAAAATACTAGAACTCTCGCCACTCGTCATACCCACAAACCGGCTTCATTATGACTATTTGCTTGAATTGACAATCACCCGGGTCTAAAATGAATTCGCCGGATTTATATTTCTGTCCTGCCATTTTATAGACATCGTCGGTACTACTGGCTTCGATTTTAAAGTCTTTCGTAACGGCTTCCTCCATAGTAATAGTATATTCCATAATCGGACCTTATGATCTTTTTTGATAAAAGTCCACAATAATCCGCCGTTTAGCATTAAAAACTCACCCATATTTTATTCGCAATGGCTTTCAAAAACCAGACTGTAGTTGCGAAGATGATATTCATTAACTATTTATTAAAATGTTTCATTAAGGCTACCTCCTAATAACTAGATCTACCAGATTAACTCAAAGCGAAGGCCTATGAATATAATATTTACCAATAAAAAATGTGGCTATTAAACTAGTTACTTTTTTCTTTGGAAATGTATTTCCTCATAAGATCAATTGACTCACGGAGCTCTTGATTAGTGTAATGCTCATTATATTCATTGTCTGAATGATGAATCTGATGCCTGATGTATTTTGAGAGTCCGATTTTCCTTACTGGCATTGGCTCTCCGGTATATTTGTTTTTTTCAATATAATCTTTCTGTCTAATAGTATTTAGGTATCCGCCTATAAGTTCTTTTGATTCTAAATGTGAATATAATTCATCATGATAAGCGGACGTGGGGTTATCGAAAGCAATATAGTCTATCTCATTTAATGATTTGTAGCATAGTTGATCTGGCTCAATTGAGGTGATTTTTTTCTTTTTATCACCAGAAAGCATGATTATATTCTCAAAATCTAGTTGCATCAATATATCGCCACTATGCGTAGTTAGTATTACTTGCTTATTTCTATCTTTCGAAATCTCTTTAAATGCCGTTATTAGTATTCTTTGATTATCAGAATGCTGCGATGTTTCTGGTTCTTCAAATCCATAAATTATGTCATTATTATCGCCTCTATCGCTATTCTTTCTATCGGCCTCAGCCATAAAGAAGCTCAGCAGAATTAATCTACGTACTCCGCTCCCTCGTTTATTGATTGGTATTTCGTCTCCAGTAATGGAAACACTCTTAAATACTTCCGCCCATTTCAGATCAGTTGATTCTGGTATCTCAGGCTTTAATATATTTGCAATAGCCGGATCTATCCTTTTTAGCTTATTGACGGTTGCATCAGCTACTTTTTTAAGTTCCGTACGAACTTTTTCTGAAATATCTTCTAACTCTTTTTGCAGCTCTTCATTCCTTAGAATACGTTTAGTAGCTTCTTTTAGAGGATCTTGTACCTCGGCGTCGCCATCCTTATTTTGTCGGTCGGATTGAAATAGTACAAAAGTTGGGAGAATCTTATATATTCCACTCCAAATCTTCTTAGCATCTTCCTTATCTACTGGCATATCGCAAGTCTTTAGTTTTAGGTCTTTTGAAAAATAGTTCCAAATAGATTTTCTGATAATATTACTTGTGGCTTTATTATCACACTCTATATTAAAGTTTTGCAATATTTTTCTAAGATCAGTAATTTTATTAGTTAACAGATTAGAGCAGTTTTCATTGCTTGGATGTTCTGCGACTATATATGTGGCTTTTAATTTTCCATTTTCAGAATAGGTCTTTTTTATTTCCAGTCTTTTATTGATATTTAGTAAATACTCAGATTCCAATGTAGTACATGCGTCAGAGTCAATCACTATTTCTTTTGGCAAATCCGAGAACTCAACCGAAATACTAAAAGTATCTTCACCGCCGATTCGGGCATCAAAATTTAAGTCTTCATTGTCCGGTTTTATACACCCTTTTCCATCGTTAAAGAAAATATCTAGCGCCTCAAGAATTGTTGACTTTCCGATATCATTTTTACCAACAATAACAGTCAAATCATTAAAGTCTATTTGAGTCTCTTCATGGTAACCCCTAAAATTTTTTAGCTTAGCTGAGTATATGCGCATAAATTTTCCTTAAGTGGCGTTAAAAGGATATTATTAATAGTCCTGCATGTAAAATAGCTTAGTACGGTTGCAGTATGTACGCCTTAGCTATATTATACCATCGGCAGTATTTTTATTACTTCATAAAATGAT
>CALKRO010000064.1 GCA_937990205.1 uncultured Candidatus Saccharibacteria bacterium
AGAGGAGATTTTCACACAGATGAAAGCTTCGATGATGATGGCAGCGATTTGAATGAGTCCGGCGAGGCTGGTAGAAATGATTTTACCGAAAAGCAGAGCGTTTGGCTTAACTGAGGTAGCGAGGACTTCCATGGCGCGAGAGGTTTTCTCAGTGACTACGCTATTCATGACGTGTGAACCATAGAAAGTGATGGCCATGTAGAGGGCGTAGATGAGGACAAAAGTATAAATCACAGAGGCGGCGCCGTTTTTATTGACAGTTTCGAGATTGATTTTTACATCAGGATTTAAGACTTTGGCAATGGCGGATGGTGCAAGATTTTGCTCAGCGAGTAAATCGGCTTGGCGGCGGTTTTTGATGATTGTATCGATGGATTGGACTTCGCGAACACTAGCATCGCTAAAGCCAATCTTGGAATATTCGGTAACTTCCGTGAGATTATGATTGGCTTCAATGAAGAATTTAGCCTTGTCGTCAATCACTTCTTGCTTGGCTTCTTCGGTAGATTTATCGGTAAGCTTTACTTCGTAGTCCGGTAGGGCGGCATGGATGGTCTGGACGAGAGTTTCGGATTTAGTATAGTCGGTTTTAATTAGAGCGACCGGAGTATTATTGTCGGAATTAAAAAGTTTTAGGTCGGAAATCAGTTGAGGTAAGAAGAAAACGCCGGCGAGAATAATGGCCATGATGCCAGTGGAAATGAGATAACCCTTGCTGAGTACGATTTTCTTAAATTCATATTTGAAAACGGTGAAAAATTGTTGCATACTTCCCTTTCTATTCCGCGTATTCGATAAAGATATCTTTTAGAGTTGATTCGAGGTCGCCAATTTGGTCAATCGGATATTTTTTGATGAGATCGCTCATGGTTTTGGCACGGTCTTCGTCTTTTTTCAAGCGATAAACCAATTCACCTTCGCGCAGAATTTCAGTTTGTTCTGGAAGCGCAGCGTGGATTTTTTCGATCTCATCGGATTTGACGAGAAGCTTATTTTTGCGATGATTCTTGAGG
Organism: uncultured Candidatus Saccharibacteria bacterium; assembly: GCA_937990205.1. Taxonomy (GTDB): domain Bacteria; phylum Patescibacteriota; class Saccharimonadia; order Saccharimonadales; family Saccharimonadaceae; genus Nanosyncoccus. Next base: position 1,014 of record CALKRO010000064.1, read on the forward strand.
ATTTGACGAAGATTGCCTTGGAGCTTAATCTCACCTTCTTTTAAGATTAGAATGTCGTCACAGAATTCGGAGACGTAATCCATTTGATGGCTGGAAAAGAGGACGATTTTACCGCGTTTGATCTGTTCGCACACTACATCTTCGAGAAGCTGAGAGTTGACAGGGTCGAGACCAGAAAACGGTTCATCGAAAATCACAATATCAGGGTTGTGAACGATGCAGGAAATGAGCTGGATTTTTTGCTGATTACCCTTGGAAAGAGTTTTGAGTTTGGCGTTCCTATAATCGGTCATTTGGAGAAAATCTAGCCAGTAATCGATCGAGGCGGCGGCGGTTTTTTTATCGACGCCTTTAAGCGCGGCTAAATAGATTAATTGGTCGACGATTTTGTCGTTCGGATAAAGACCACGCTCTTCTGGAAGGTAGCCGAGGCTAACCTTGGAATAATCGATTGGCTTGCCGTCGAGGAGAACTTTGCCGGAAGTTGGCTGAAAAACTTGCATGAGAATGCGGATAGTGGTGGTTTTACCGGCGCCGTTACGGCCGAGCAAGCCAAAAGCCTTGCCACTCTCGACGGTGAAGTTGAGGTCTTTTAGGACCTTTTTGTCACCAAATTTTTTGGTGAGATTTTTGATTTCTAATTTCATTTTACCTCCATATTATATATATTATACACCTGTGCGATTTTGCTTGGACGGTTTCGACTCGGATTATTGGCGTGGTGATTTTTATTAATTTTGGTAACGCTTGTTTAGTTAATGCCGGGGACTGGGAACTTGGCGGCGAGAGTTTCGACTTGCTGACGGATTTCGGCCAGCTGGGGTTCGGCGGCAGAGAGATTCTCTTCGGATTTTACGGATAGACAGATATCCATGACTTGCTTCATCCAATCGGCGATTTGCTGCATTTCGGTTTCTTTCATGCCACGTGTGGTGATAGCCGGAGTGCCGAGACGGACGCCGGATGGGCGGAAGGCGGCGGAACTATCTTCTGGGACGGAGTTGGCATTTAGGGTGAGACCGACGAGATCAAGGGCGCGTTCGTAGAATTTACCGTCAATGCCGAAATTTTTCTTGACGTTGACGAGAATTAGATGATTTTCTGTGCCATTGCCCTGCAAAATGAAACCGTGTTGCTTGAGAGCTTCGGCTAGAACTTTCGCGTTTTTAATGATTTGGGTGGAATAATTTTTGAAATCATCGGTCAGGGCTTCCTTAAAGGCGACCGCTTTAGCAGCGATAACGTGCTCGAGTGGACCGCCTTGGGTGCCCGGAAAGACCGCGCGGTCGATGAGAATTGGGATGTTTTCGAGAGTGTGTTCAGGTTTTTTCAGAGGTGAAGCGACATTGCCTTTGGAAAGAATGAGACCACCGCGAGGACCGCGAAGAGTTTTATGGGTGGTAGTAGTCATGACGTGAAAACCGTAATCGAGAGGATTTGGATGAACCCTGCCAGCGATGAGGCCGGCGACGTGTGCCATATCAGCCATGAGGAGCGCGCCGATTTTTTGACCAATTTTGGCAATGCGGGCAAAATCAGGAATTTTCATGAAAGCAGAGTAGCCGATGAGGATAATCTTTGGACGTTCAGTTTCGGCGAGGCGTTCAATTTCGTCGTAATCGAGGTCGCCTTCTGGAGTGACGCCGTAATTGATAAAGTCATAGATTTTAGCGGAGCGCGTGACTGGACAGCCATGTGTGAGATGACCACCGTGCCCGAGATTCATAGCTAAAATTTTGTCACCAGGCTGACACCAGGCAAAATAAACTGCCTCATTAGCATTGGCACCAGAGTGGGGCTGGACGTTGGCGTGATCGGCGTGAAAAAGCTTCATCGCGCGGGCAATGGCGAGGCGTTCGATCTTATCAATATTAGTTTGGCCACCATAGTAGCGATAATTCGGGAGGTCGGCGACGATGTTCGATTCATCGGCAGGGTCGTAGTTTTCTAAACCCTGGAAGGATGGATAACCCTCGGAATATTTGTTAGTAAGAACAGTTCCCATAGCCTTCAAAACGTCGGCGGAAACATAATTTTCGCTCGGGATAAGTTCGAGGCCCTTAGATTGGCGGATTTTTTCTTGATCAATCAGTGAAAAGACGATATCTGACATAATTTCTCCATGTTAAATTAGATGTGCGTTAAATAAATCACGTTAATAAACTGAAAAAATTAGTACATAGATATCAATTCCCTTTATTTCTGCTATTTATTATACCTTAAAATTGACAAAAAAGTTAGAGGTTTGATATAATTAATCTATCACAAGATGTTTGGGGCATTAGCTCAGTTGGCTAGAGCGCTTCAATGGCATTGAAGAGGTCATGAGTTCGAGTCTCATATGCTCCACCAAATATTTCGCATGAAGGCAACCGTGAGGTTGTTTTTTTGTTTATTAAAAGACACTTAAAATGCACTAAAATAATATAGCTTAAATAACATTTTGTTAAATCTTATTTAACACTTTGTTAAATCTTATTTAACACTTTGTTAAATCTTGATTTATGTTTTTAGATTGATTAACAGATATAAATTATAGTAATTTGTTAAATCCTATTGTATACAATTGTTAAATGTTAAGTAAAATGTTCGAAATTTTTATCACAAATGGTAGAAGATGGGTTATTACTTCATCTATCAAAAATGCCGGCATTTGCGGTCGGTCGAAACCTTAGGCTAGTCCGGCGTGATGATGCTTTAATTATAACTCAAAGTAGTAAAAATAGATTTTTAAAAAGAATAAACTACAAAATAACCATTTGCGTTTTGCGGTAAAATATATTTAGACTATTTACGGAAGTCTATTACCATATTATAATAATAGATATGGAAGAGATTAACTTGAGAGACTTGTTAATTTACTTTAGAAAACACCTGCTGTTATTTTTTGCGATGGTGATTCTTTGTGTTTCGGCGGGTTCTGCTTATATAGTTTTGGTGCAAAAGCCAGAATATAAATCACGGGCGACGATTATTTTGAGTTCGGATAAATCGAAGACTACGATACAGAGTGAGGTTACAGCAAATAAAAATTTGATTGAAACTTATACCGAGGTGGTAAAATCGCATCGAGTGCTCGACCGGGTGATTGAAGAAAATAACCTGAAGGAATCTTATGAGGCCCTGAGTGCGAAGATTAATGTTTCTTCGCTCAAAGACACGGAAATTATTAGTATTTCGGTGGTGGATGCGAATACTTATCGAAGTTATGAGATTGCGAACTGGGTGGCAGATATTTTTAAGGAAGAAATTTCGCAGATTTACAACGACACAAGCGTGAATATCCTCGATCATGCGGTGGAGCCGAGTGGCCCATATAATATTGATGTGGTTAAACAAGAAATTATTTATATGGTGGCTGGTATGGTGCTAGGTGGCGGGATTATTTTAGTGCTGTTTTACTTCGATCGCACGATTAAAACCACGGAGCAGATTGACGAAATTTTCAAGCTGCCAATTTTTGGTAAGGTGCATAAACTAGAAACTGATAAACAGAAGAAAAAACGCAAGAAGCTGGAAGCGAAATTAGCCAAGCTCGAGGCGAAACGTTTGAAGAAAGAAGCAAAAGAGCAGCGAAAACTTGAGAAGTTGAAGCAGAAAGAAGCGGAAAAAGAAGCTGAGCTAAAAGCTGAGGCAGAAAAAATTGCGGCGGAAAAAGCGGCAGAAGAAGCAGCAGCGAAGGCAGCTGAAGAGGCGGAAAAAGCTAAGGGTACGCCGGAGCGGCCATTCGTGGAGATTAAAGCGGTAGGACGTAAGATTATTGCGGAAGAAAAAGCGATCCAAGAGAAAATTGCCTTAGAGCAAGAAAAAATCGCCGCGGAAAAAGAAGCGGAGATTGCCAATGTGGAAGAGGTGAAAACGGTGGATATCAATGAGGATTCCGAATTAGTACTACGCGATAATCCGAAGATGTCGGTGGCGGAAGATTTTCGTACGATTCGTACTAGCTTGTATTTCTCGCTAAATAACCAGAATTCGAATACGGTGCTGTTTTGTAGTTCGAGAGCGCATGAAGGTAAGAGTTTTATTATTTCTAATCTAGCTGTGGCTTTTGCAAAGACGAATAAGAAGGTACTTTTGATTGACTGCGATATGCGTCTGGGTCGCCAACACGAAATTTTTGAATTAAGTAATCAGTTTGGTCTTTCAAATATTTTGGCGGAAGGGGATTTGAAAAAACTACGTCAATATGCATTGAAGACAAATGTGAAAAATCTTGAGGTGATTACGCGTGGCGTGGTGCCACCAAATCCAAGTGAGCTTCTGGAATCGAAGAAGATGGAAATGTTGCTTGCTGAAGTGAAAAAGCACTATGATTATGTACTAATCGATGGTACACCGATTGAAGGAATTTCGGATTCTCTGATTTTGGCGAAGCGAGCAGATCGGGTGATTATGGTTTGTGCGGCGAATGAAACCACGATTGAAGATTTACAAAACTCGAAGCGCGCGCTGGAAGCGATTGAGATTAATATGCCTGGGGTGATTT
>CALKRO010000065.1 GCA_937990205.1 uncultured Candidatus Saccharibacteria bacterium
AACTTGGGCGCCAGCACGGGAGTGCATGGTGTTTAGATTGTGAATGAAGCCCTCCATGGCTTGGAAGGTCTGGTTTTCAGTATCCTTTTTCGCTTCATCAATGACAATGGCTGGAATCTTGAGAGATTTTAGAGTTTCTTCGTCATCGTATTTAATATCTTCTGGAATGGTTATATCAACTTTTTTACCGGAGAACTCGTTATATTTTTTAAGATTAGCGCGGAGGGTTTTCTTAAAAGTTTTGTCGACACCGGGAGCCATAGCGTAATCGAAATTTGGAATAGCCTGGCCGCCGTGTTGCTCATTCTGATTAGCCTGAAGGATGATGGCAGCGAGTGCAGCATAGGAGCCAATGGAGTTAGGCGTGCGAAGATGGCCATGACCAGTATTAAAACCGCCATTAGCGAAGAGCTTTAATGGATCAGTTTGGCAACAAGTTAATGTACCGGTGGCATAGAAATCTAAGTCATGAATATGGATATCGCCACGGTCATGAGCGGCACCAAAACGTGGTTCCATGAGAACGGATTTGGCGAAAAACTTAGCACCTTCGGCACCAAATTGAAGCATTTTACCCATAGCGGAGTTACCGTCGACGTTCGCATTACTACGCTTAATGTCTGAATTTTGTTTGGCATCAAGTACGGCAATGGTGCGATAGGCATCCATGAGGCTGGTTTGAGCCATGCGGCGAACCGTGCGCTCATTGCGGTAAGAAATATAAGCTTTGGCGGTTTTCTTATAACTTGATTCCATGAGAACTTTTTCAACAATATCTTGAATTTGTTCGACGGATGGGGTTTTCTTTTGGTCAAGTTTTTCAAATTCTGAAACAACTTTTTCAGCTAGGCGCTTGGCGCGTTCTTCTTTGAATTCTTCAGTGGCAGCACCAGCTTTTTTGATGGCATTGGTGATTTTTTCGATATCAAATGGGACAACTTTTCCATCTCGCTTGACAACTTTTTTGAGCATAAAAAATAAATCTCCTTATTCTAACAATCTTCTCTTTTAGTTATTTTTGTTTGCTTTTTACGCTATATATGTTTTGGCAATTACGCTATATATAGTGTCTATGCTTATTCTATAACGCTATATGTAGCGTGTCAACATAAAATTCATTGTATTATTTAGACATTTTATGTTATAGATGTATAATATTCAGAGATGAGAAAAAAGTTGAATAATAATAAAGTTATTATGCCGGAAAAGTGCTGGGTGGGTGATTCGCAGAAAATCTGTTACAGGACTCGTGAAGAAGCCGAGGTGGCCGCTATGGTGGCGGCGCATGATTACCACGCGCCGGCCCTTTCAGTGTATCGTTGTGAATATGGCGACCACTATCACTTGTCTTCTCGGTAATTCTTGACAGAAATTTAAGGTGCTGTATTTTAACACATCTACTTAGAATACAGTCTTCTCTTAAGATATCTAGGCATGCCAGAGTCAGGTACGGCTGGAATAATTTTTTTAGTATCCTTATCTTGGGTAGTTGTTGAGTCTGGCTGTGTCTGGTGATTAGATTTTTCTTTTAATACTATGCTCGGATGAGACGAATGATCTTCTTGGCGATTTTCTGTGTTAGGGGTATCGGAGTTATTGTTATGGTTTTCATTATTTTTCTCGGAATTAGAATGCTTATCTGGTTTAGATTTATTATCGGTTTTTTGTTTATCAGGCTTTCCACTCTCTGGCTCCTTTTTATCTTCGGACTTTTTATTAAAAATGCCACGGAGTCGGTCTGTAAGATTTTCAGTTTGTTCTGAAAAGGCATTATGTTTCAGAATATCTAATTCTCGAAGTAGGTCGCCAAAATGATTGTCTTTAGATTCTTCTGGTGGTTGCGGGGACTCGGAAGGGTCGGGATTGGTAGAGTTGCCTGGATTGTTAGGATTGTTCGGATTGTTTGAATCGTTGGTCTTATTGGAGTCATCTGGATTGCTTGGGTCGCCT
>CALKRO010000066.1 GCA_937990205.1 uncultured Candidatus Saccharibacteria bacterium
TCTCCTTCAGCTTGAATCGAGTGACTTAAAGTAGAGATATCCGGAGAAGTATTAACTTCTTCCCGACCATCAACTGATGGGGTTTTTGGGACTGGAGATAAAATATCTTTAACTTTTTCTACAAAATCATCTGGCGTAAAAGTTTCCTTGTTCAGAATCGCACGAACATTATAAGCTTGCAGGGACATTTGACCGAGATTTAATGAAGAAATTAACAGTACCGGGATTTGACTGGTTTCTGGATATGAGAGAAGCTCATTTAGTAAAGTAAAACCGTCTGGGCCGGTAAGCAAAACATCCAAAATAATTAAAGCCGGCAGTTCTTCCTCGCTAAGTTCCGAAAAAGCGGCATTGGCCTCGATCGCATTATAGAAAATCCGCACCGGAATTTCCGGGAAATTGCGCTTTAAGTGTTTTTGATAAATTTCCGCAAAATCTGGGTCGTCCTCGATGATAAAAATCGGGCGCACAATTTCCGGTGGCAAGATTTTTAGTGTTGAGTTTTCCGATGGCCAGATTTTGGATGATGATTTTTTAGGTTGCTGATTCATTTTTCTCCTATTCAAACATCGGTAAAATTGCCTGATGTGAAACTGGCAAAATTACCTGAAAACTGGTACCGTCACGGTGGCGCACGGCGGAAACTTCCGCATTAAGATATTTAGCAAATTTCGAAGCAATATAGAGGCCTAGCCCAGAGCTTCCGGGACGCATCGAAATACTGGTGGGAGCGGTGAGACCGGCCTTGATTTGACGCCAAACGGAAGTAGGAAGGCTCGGCCCGAAGTCTCTCACATCGACCACGATTTTATCCTTTTTATCGGAAATAATTAAGCAAGATTCGGTCTCAACCGTGGAATAATACATGGCATTGGCGCAAAAATTATAAATTACACTAAAAATCAAATCGTAATTACCAATCACCAGGCGAGCTTTGTTACGATACTCAAAACGTAGCTTGCGCTGATTAAGGGCGAAGAGTTGTTCAAGTTCAGAAATTACGTCATCACAGACCGCACGAATCGAAACTGGCTCCAAGGTAAATAACCCCTCTTCGAGGCGAGCGATCTTAGTGAGGTCGTTAACCTGACGCATAGCTCGTTCGGAAATACGAATAATTTTATTACGAGATTTCTCGAGTTCAGCGGTGCTGTCTTTTTGAAAATCCATGGCGAGAGCCATTTGACGCATAAGAGTGAGCGGACTTTTCAAGTCATGTGCAACCACGAAAATACCATTTACCTCACTATTCATAAATTAATTATAGCACCCATTTTTCAGGCAAAATGCTTGAACAATCCCCCGCAAAATGGTGCGGGGGTTGCAGATTTTTCGGATAAATTTAGCTATTAAATTTCACGGTTTTGAGAATACGGTAGAAGTCATCACTGAAGACACTGGTGGAATCGGTTTGAAGCATGACAGTCTTATCGCGAAGCTTGAAGACGCAAATGATTCCCTGATATTCATTATCTAATTTACCAGTGTAAACGTTGACATTGTTGCCGTTAACTACGGTAGTTGAAAGCGTCATATCGCCAGAACGGACTTTTTCAGCAAAATCACTAATCGCCTGGTCGAAGAGGGTGCCCTTGATACTGACACGGAGTGCCATCACGGTATCATCTTGAACCACATTGACCTGACCTGGATTCAGATAGGCAGCATAATCACCACCGCGGTTAGCACTACTTTGAACATAAAGACTCCAAGTTTTTGGATATTCAAAGCTAAGTTCACCAAGATCGGTCGGACCAGTGAAAACTTTATAAGGATATTTTTCTTTCTCTTCAAATTCAGATTCGAGCTTGGTTTGAAGTTCATTTTTAGCTTCGGCTACCGCCACATCGACCTTACCCTTCACATTAGTACTAGCGTCGTTCCATTTTACCCACATCCAAATAAAAAGTCCAATAAAGAGTACCGCAAGAAGAGAGACTACGATAAGTCCGACGGTTTTCATAAGATCTATGCGATTTTTAGCCTTGGCAATACGACTTGCTTCTTTACGTTCTTCGCCGGTCATATCGGCATAATTTTTGTTAAGAGGATTCGCGGCTGGCATGCCAGGAGTGAATGGACTTTGGTAGAGATTTTGATAAATATCACCGGAATTCGCAGGAGTTGCAGGAGCTTCTGGAGCCACTGGATTAGCAGGAGTCGCTGAAGCTTCTGAAGCCACTGGATTAGCCGGGGTTGAATTATTCGTCGAAGAGACTGGGTTATTCTGAGTAAATGGGTTATTTCCCGCAGACGGATTGGCACCGAAATTAGCTGGAGTTTGACCAGATTGATTAAATTGATTCGATGCAAGAAAAGGATTGTTGTTTGAATTATCCATAATTATATTTTACTAGGAATTAGGTTTTTTACAAGTTAGCTTAAGGATTTTGATGACTGATTTTAAAAGTTTTACTCGATGCTAAAATCTTTAGAAATAACCTCGATTTGATTCTTCAAAGTTTCGAGCTCTTTTTCAATATCTTTGGCTAGTTCGGCAGCTTCCTGATATTTCTTGGCGGCTTCTTCGAGCTTAAAGTCATCGCCATAAAACCATTCGAGATTTTGATTAAGCTGTTCGATTTTAGTGCCAACGGATTTTTTAGTCATGAGCTTTCCTTTCTTTGGATTTAATTTTTGTAACACGAGCGGAGATTTCAGAGTCGAGGGTTTCTAGCGAAATTTCGGAATCAATTTTTAACTCACCTTTGAGGATGGCATAGCCTTTTTTCAGAATGGTTTCGGGATTGAGGTTTTCGATGACTTTTTGGGTGGATTTTAGCTGATTTAATTCACGCAGAATTTGATTTATGATTTGCTGTTTGGCACGAAGAAGGTTTCGTTTAACTTCGAGTTTCGGCGCGTCGAGACTGCGTTCGATTTGCAACTTAGCACGAGAGAGCAGACGGTAGAGATTGGCAATTTCGAGTTTCTTGTCCTTGGATAACATTTCGGCGGTATTGCTGGGTGTAGAAGCTACAATATCGGCGGCGAGATCTGCTAGCGAGGTGTCAATTTCGTGACCGATCCCGGTAATCACGGGAAATTTACT
>CALKRO010000067.1 GCA_937990205.1 uncultured Candidatus Saccharibacteria bacterium
TACGTTCAGGGTGCAGATGACAGTGGCTTCACCGTCTCAGTTCATACAAAAAATGATACCACCTCGCTTATTAATGAGGAAAAATTCGTTAATGATGAAATTAAATCTATCTCCGAAAACTTAACGCTAGATAATTTTAAAGAAAATAACTGGGGAATCAGTACTGATGGTACGAATTATCAACCAATTCCAGATAAAGATCATCCAAACCTTATTGCAAATACAAAAGGTCAAGATAGTAGAATAATAAAGACTTACTATGCAATTAAATTAAATGAGAATATTAAGCCCGCTAATTATAAAAATACCATTGTATATTCTGTAGTATCTAATCAGGTAGCTAATCTTCCTTCAGGTATTGAATTTAACAAGGCTATCAAGGAAATTGCTGGTGGCGAAGAAAATGTGGTTCATATTAAATCTTCCAATACTATACCGGAAGGCGCAAATGTGAAAAATATTGCAACCAATGCCGATGTGAAAGGTGAGTTTAAGATTTGGTATGACCAGACAGAGAAAACTGTCTACTATTGGACCTCTGCGAACTATGCTTATTTGAGCGAAAATAGCGAAAAAATGTTCGACAGTTTTTCTAATTTAGAGTCGATTGATACTACGGAGCTTAACTCTTCTTTTACCACTACTACCGCTAATATGTTTTCAAAAAACCCGAAACTAAAAACTCTAAATTTCGGAAAATACATATTCAAAACAGGCAAAGTCACTAATATGCATGAGATGTTTGCAGATACGAGTTTAGAGAGAATACCCATTGGGGATGATTGGCCAAGATTCTTTGACACGGAAAATGTAGTTAATATGTCTGGTATGTTTGCAAGAACTAGACAATTGAAGGATATTCGTTTTGCAGAATTTCTCGACTTAAGAAATACCGAAGATTTGAGTTATATGTTTTATGGCCTAAATGGTAAAGAATATTATCACATGGGAAGCGCTTTTGGTGCTCGAACTAAGAAGGTTAAGAAGTTGGATTATATATTTGCTACTGATCAGGAAAACAAGGTAGAAAACATTAGTGTAGATTATTGGTATGGTTCAAGTAATGGTGATGTGTGGGATACAAGTAATGTAAAAAGTTACGAAGGGATGTTTGCGGGTCGCACAAATTATAAGGGGTGTGGGCCGAATTACTTGCAAAATGCACCAGTGTCAGACTTAAACTGGTTGAGGGCTGGGGGTGGTGGTTTTGACGGGTATTTTTGTGAGTCACTATAATCTAAAAATACTATTTTCCAAATTTTTCAAGACTTTTCTTCCATTCTAGTTATGCTAAACTAAATGTAGTATAAAACGAATTAGGGAAAATATTGTGAATCATAAATTTTTGAAGCTTAGCTCGGGCCTTGCTTTGACCTTGGTTGCAGCTGCCTGGCTTAACACTAAAAACACTTCTGCCCTCTATCAGTCCAGTCTTTCGGCCTATGTTGATAACGTCAAAACTCAAGTTGATGGTGATCTTTTGCTTGATAATCCATCGGTTAAACGGGAAATGAATCTAAATATCGGTGTTACCGCGAAGAATAAATCCGGCTATAAGATCGTGGTTAATTCTAAAACCGATAATACCGCGTTAAATAATTCTGACCCAGCCAAACCAGACAAAATTGAGTCGATTACGAGTAGCAAATCGCTGAATAACTTCACCGCTAACACCTGGGGTTACAAATTGTCTTCTGATACCAATTACAGCCCAATCCCAAGTCTCAGTCACCCAGCCACCGTGGCAAATAATACCGAAAAAGAAGTAACGAATAGGAAAACCATTCTCAATCTCGGCATTAACCTCGGTGATGATTTACGTCCTGGTGACTATATTAATCAGCTTGTGGTTTCCGTAGTGGCGAATACTTATCAAAAAGAAGCCATCATGGATAAGGGTGAAGTATTTAATAAGGCCATTACATATCTTGGTAAACGTAGTTCCTCAAACTTCTTTGGTCACGGCCAAGAAATGATCGAGCACTTCCGTCGTAGTACTACTGCCCCAACCGCTAGTGACAAGGCAATCGAGATTCAAGATAACGTAAATTCCGATTACGCCATCAAAGCTTGGTATAGGGAAGCCGATAAAACTGTTTATTATTATGCAGAGACCGAAAAAATCTTCCTCGCGCCAGATTCTTCTAACATGTTCAAGAATTTCACTCACGTGCAGGATCTCGATTTGGCGAAATTTGATACCAGTAATGTCGTAAATATGGCAAGTATGTTTGATGGCACTGAAAAAGTCCAAAGCTTGAATCTAGCAAACTTCGATACAGCTCGTGTGACTAATATGCGCAATATGTTCTCTGGCATGACTGAACTAACGTCGCTTGATCTTTCGAATTTTAATACCAAGCAAGTGACGGATGCGTCCAATCTCTTCAATAATCTTCAGGCTGCTACCGAAATCAAGTTAGGTGCTAATTTCACCCTAGAAAATGCCACTACCCTTGCAGGTGCATTTGCTAATACTTGTAAAGTTGCTAGCCTCGATCTTTCGATGTTAAGTACCGCCAATGTGCGAAATTTCGATAAGCTATTCAGCCTCACTAGTGCTGGTGGCGCCGCTAATGGTTGTCCAGCTGGTGATGCCTTAACTACAATTTACGCTTCGGCAAATTTCGTAGTTGATACTTCCGCACAAGCTGAAAATCTCTTTAATGGCCGCACTAACCTGCGTGGCAGTAATGGCTCTCATGAGACCGACCCAGCTACCGCCGACAAGACTTGGCTCCGTATCGATACCGCCGGCACGCCAGGTTACTTTACGGCTAAACCGTAGTCCCACTTAGATACCGTCGGCACTCCAGGCTACTTTACCGCTAAACCGTAGTTCCGCATCGAAACTCTTCTAAACATACTCACTCACAAGTAAAAATCCAAATTTCGCATTTGGATTTTTATTTTGCTTATGTTAAAATAGAACACGACAAATCACACGGTCATATAAAAAACTATGAAAAATCTCTCTAATCAAACCAAAATATTTTTGTGGGCTCAAAAAGTCTTTAATCTTGCTGTTATTGTTTTTACGTTCACTATTTTAGGCAACCAATTTGGTACTCCGGATGTTTTTGCCGCCCCAACCCCAACTCTCTCTGCGGCCATTAATAACGCCAATGTAACTATTAATGGTAATCAGGTGATTAATTCGGTCAATAAAACCACTGAGTTTTCATTGCGCTTAACTGTCAATACTAATAACCGTACTGGTTATACCGCAACGATAAGTTCTGAATCAAATAATACCGCCTTGGTAAATAATAGTTCTGCATTGCTCGCAAAAATTGATTCAATCACTACTCCTAGCCCTCTTATTAATCTACCAAATAACACTTGGGGCTATCGTCTAGCTTCTGCGCCAAATTATAATCCCATTCCAGCGCTTGCTGCACCCACTAGTTTCCGCCAGACTACCGAAGCTACTAATGGTGCCAGTATCACGGATTTAAATATCGGCATGAAACTTGCAAGTAATCTTGAAAATGGTAGCTATACTAATCGTCTAATTTTTTCCGTAGTAACTAATCCGATTGACAGGCGAGCCGTCTTTAAGCCTGGCCCAGAAATTAACCAAGCTATAGCCAGAGTAAATAGTGGCAGTCGCGCAAATGCATTTAGGCGATGTACCGTTACGGAGGGTATAAAGCAACAGCCGCATTATAATGTTGCGTACCCGGTAGAATCAGATTTTGGTGTTTTCATTTGGCCAGATTGGAGTTGGGGTGATAAAGGAATATGTTACGGCTCAGACGCTACTAAAATTTACGCTAACCCTGATAGTAGCTATATGTTTAGCTCATTTACGGGCATTTATAGTGCAGATTTTTCAAATATTGATACAGAAGATTTAATAATATTACACGGTTATGATAACTCTTATATAAATAGGTCTTTAGAAAAAAAAGATTTTGAATCTGCAAAAAATTATCTTGAACAATTAAATATGATATTTGGTAAGGATGATGTATATTTAGAGGTTCAAGAGGTCAATCATCAATCTGATGATATAAATGATGAATTATTTAGATTGAGTGAGGAGTTTAATAATAA
>CALKRO010000068.1 GCA_937990205.1 uncultured Candidatus Saccharibacteria bacterium
TATCTACAGTCTAGAATCAGTCGAAGGGCGCATGAACCGCATCGATGAGGGGCAGGATTTTACCACGATTGTGGATTATGCGCACACACCGGATGCATTCTTAAAAGTATTCGAAGCAATCAAATCCGCACGCACAGATAAAACTAGGGTGATTTCACTGTTTGGGGGAGCGGGCAGACGTGATGAATCAACACGCGAAGAACGCGGAGAGATTGGCGCAAAAAACAGTGATTATATCGTGGTGACCGAAGATGATTCACGCGACGAAGATCCACAAATGATTATGGAAGAATTTGCGCGGGGTGCAGAAAAACAGGGGTTCGTGCGCGAGAAAAATCTTTTCTTGATTCAGGATCGCAAGGAAGCCATCCGTAAGGCTCTGAGTCTGGCCAAAAAGAACGATATTGTATTAGTGCTGGGTAAGGGCCACGAAAAAACTATTCTGAGAGGCGATAAGGCGGTACCTTTTGAAGATATTAAGGTAACGAGTGAACTACTAAAAGAAAATGCAAAAGTAGCAAGTAATAAAAAGTAAAAAATAGACACCGTAAGGCGTCTATTTTAATTATTCAGTTTCTTCCTGATCAACTTCGAAGTCGGCGATACCATTGATGATATGTTCTTTCGAAAGATTGAGGGCTTGACCAATAGTAGCAGCGCAGGCCATGTAAGAAATATTCGGTTCCCCGGTGAGAAAGGAGGCCACATTGAAACGATAGCCATGATAGTTTAATTCAGCTTCCGAACCCTTCTTATAGAGTTTACTATTTTCGATACGTAAATCTGAATTGTAGTCTGTACCGTAGGTTAAGGTATTAGTCACACCCTTAAATACGGCAAAATCAAGATAATGACGATCATCACGATTAAGCACGACAGAATCTGGATTCATGGAGAATAAAGTATTTTCGGCTTCGAGATATTCCTCAGCGGTGAGATCAGAAAGACTGGCTGGGACAAAATCCGTCAAAGCAGCGACCTGAATTGGCATCTTGTAAAAGACATCCTTACGCAAAGAATGCACTGGCGCCGTCAGCACGAGATAATCCACGTCAGCCTTCCAAGCATCCTTAATAAATTTATAGAGATTACCTACCTTAATTTCCTCGTCGGAAGCGAGAATAGCTGGACGAAAACCGGCTTGTTTCAACATATAGTAAACATAATAAGCGGTCACAGTTTTACCGGTGGTGCCAGTGACACAAATGATTTTAAGGTCCTTCAAAATTTTTTCGTAATAGTGCGCGAGAAGTCTAACCTTGAGACTCTTCGGACGAGATTTAAGATTTGCTGCATTGTCCATATCTTAAATATACCACAGTTCGGGGCAAAAAATAAAACCAGAGATGAATTCTGGTTTTATTTATTCAGTTTGATTTTAGCGCCAAAGTGAATCTAGAGTATTCAAGCTATCCACGATACTATTAGTGCTACTTTTAATCAAGGAAGCGCTGATCAAAGTGATAGCAAGGGCGATGATAGCAGCAACGATAATATTAACGATTACTTTCTTATCATCCTTAAGCTCAAGTTCTGCGCTCATAGCTTCGTAAACTACGAGACCGGAGAAAATCATACCAGCATAACCAATAGCACCAGCGATTGGAGCAGAGACATTCAAGATAAGTGGTGAAATTAGACTGGCGGTAAGAATCCAAGCAAAGGAAGCCACGGAAACAATAGTAACCAAACGGAAGTAATTCAATTGATTTTTCTTCATAATGAGACCAGCGAGGTAGTAAATACCAGCAATGGCAGCAATAGTAGCTAGAACAATCAAGAAATTACCGATGGTGTTTTGGAACCAATCGAATTTATTTAAGAGACTAAAATCAAGACCGGCTTTCTTAGTACCGAAAAGTGAGGCTGGACGAGAAACAGTTCTAAAAATAGCAAAAATTAAATTAAAGACCGTGTAGGTACCGGCAGCAATAACTGGAAGGAGCCAACTATTATTGAAATCAGAATAGCCCGTAATTCCCTTCTTTACACCAGTGACTGGGTTCTTAAAAACCGAGAGAATAAAAGAAACGGCTGGAATCTTTTTAAATTTCTCGAAGTTTTCATTAATTTTTTCTTTGGCAGCACTCGCAGTGTTTTTGACTGAAGTGGTTTCTTTGGTGCTTGCAGGAGCTTTTTCCGAAGCGGTTTTTTCCATAGAAATCCTTTCTGAATAATTAAATACGTTTTAAGTATAACACAATAAAAATAGAGGTGAAACAAAAATCGGCTAGTGGTTAGCCGATTAGTTTTAGAGATTTAGGAATTTAAGTTGAAGAGCTTGAGATAAGCTTCGGTAACTTTGGCTGGCTCACCCTCTTC
>CALKRO010000069.1 GCA_937990205.1 uncultured Candidatus Saccharibacteria bacterium
GCAGTTGAAGAAGAAAACCAGAAACTTGAAGCCAAGGGCCGCATGCCAGCTTCTTACACTCGTATGCTCCTCGGTATTACTAAGGTGGCTATCTGGTCAGATTCTTTCCTCTCTGCTGCATCCTTCCAAGACACCACTCGTGTGCTTATCAATGCCGCCATCTCTGGTCGTGTTGACCACCTCAATGGTCTCAAGGAAAACGTCATTATCGGTCGCAAGATTCCAGTAGGTACTGGTGTTGTTGCCCGTAAGAACGAAGAAGAAGCCAAAGCCGAAGAATCTACCGAAGCTGAAGCTGAAATCACTCTCGAATAAGAGTAAAAAATAAAAATATACCCCGTATCTGGGGTATATTTTTTATTAACGAATTATTTTTAACTTAAAATTCAATACTCTGTAATGCAATCTTTTACTTTTTTAATCCTAAGAAATAGAAAATTTTGTGTTGATGTGGTTCAGGGAAGTCTGGGTGCCCGGGGTCTTGTATTACTTTAGTCCCAGAGTTAATCACCTCGAATTTCGAAGTAAGAACCGCTTCAAAACCAAGCGGCAAGGAAATCTTCTTATCTAAAATATAAGTTAAACAGAGAACACCGTTACTATTTAGGCAATTAGTCATATCCATAAGGCATCGAGTTGCCGTATCGTTATCAAAAAATTGCAAAACATTCGTCGCTACCACCAAATCAAACTTCCCCTGAATCTCCCAATCTCTAAGATCAGCCTTAACCGGATAAACCAGTTTATTATTAATGGCCAACTTTTCGAGGTCTTCAATGTCTTGATCCACTGCCAGCACATTAATCCCTAAATTTGCTAAATAAATTGAATTTCGTCCAGTCCCGGCACCATAATCAAGTGCCCGAGATTTTGTATAATCTTGCAAAAACTTTGTGCCAGCAACAACAATCGGTAATACTTTCATGATTTACATTATATAATAAACCTATGCAAACATACGTCGATTCCATCCAGCAGGCCGCTTACATCTTTCCGCCTCTGGCCTTAGCTTTTACTATTCCATATCTAATTTATAACTACAAAAAATATGGCTCCATCTGGAGCATGCGTATTTGGATCGTCTATTCTTTTATTTTGTATATGCTTTGCACCTACTGTTTAGTGATTCTACCGCTTCCTTCTCCCGAAAAAGCCGCTACTTTACACAATCACCAGATGCAACTTCTGCCGTTTAACTTTATCTTCGATATTTTGAAACACGCCAAGTTGCAGCTAGTAAATCCCAAATCCTATCTCACCCTGATTAATAATCCTGCCTTCTTTTCTACCATCTTTAATATTTTTATGACCCTACCCTTTGGTTTTTATCTCAAATATTACTTCGAGAATAACCTCAAACAGGTTGCCATTAAGTCTTTCTTACTTTCACTATTTTTTGAATTAACACAACTCAGTGGCCTCTATTTTATCTACTCCGGCAACTATCGACTCTTCGATGTTGACGACCTAATTACTAATACTCTTGGTGGGATCCTAGGCTTTAGTCTGGCAGCTATTTTGACTAAATATCTTCCGACCAGAAAACAAATCGACGAAAAAAGCCTCGAACGCAGCGATAAAATTTCTCTCCTCAGGCGTCTCGTCGCTATGGGTTTTGATTTTACCTTAGGCGGTTTCTTTACTATCTTCTTTGGTGATATTGTACTAAAATTAATTCATCTCGAATCTGATTTCTTTACTATTCAAATCCCATTCATTTTTTATCTCGTCCTCTCAACCATCATTTTACGCGGCCGCACGATTGGCTATTTTATGACCAACCTTAAGGTCGAATCTAATCATAAAGTCGGAATCTTGCGAACTTATCTGCGTTATTTCCTACGTTACCTCTTTTTCTATCTTCAATTCATCACTTTACCACTGGCTCTAGTTAATCTATTAAATCTCGCCCTCGTTAATAATATTCTTAGCCATGAAACGATTACTTATATCACTTTGGGCCTTCTCGTAATTTTCGGCATATATTACCTAATTAATCTACTACTAGTCGCTACCCGCAAAAGCTTATTCTATGAAAATCTTTCGGAAACCCACCTAGTAAATACCACGAAAAAAGCTAAAGTATCTAAATTAGCTGCAAAAATC
>CALKRO010000070.1 GCA_937990205.1 uncultured Candidatus Saccharibacteria bacterium
GTCATCATCAGATCCGACGAAGCCCACGTAGTCGTCTTTCTGGAGAGATTTTCCAGAATTATCAACTCCGTGGTTGATAGTCTCACCTTTATTATTGGTGAAATTATCATTGCGCTGAGCCTCCGTCTCGTAGTTCATCTTGATTTCATCAGTTTTTTGTGTCTCCACATTCTGATGACTCTGATCTGGAGTCGGAGTCTCCGGCTTCACCTTTTCAGGCTTCTCATGGCCGCCATCCGTACGAACGGCCGGATCCGTAGGCTCGTAAGCATCAGAGCCGACGGTTTTATTACCACCGCCGCCATTAGCGCCACCGTTGTTGACCGAATCCTTAGCCGGATCCTTCTTAGTCTCAGCCTGAGTACTTGGCTGAGGCTGAGACTCCTTTGGCTTTCCGCCACCACCACGTCTTGGACGTGGAACAATGATTGACTTAGTTTCCGGCTCAGTCTGCTTTTGAGTTTCGGGCTCGGTAGTAGGCTGAGGAGTAGTTTCCTTTGGTTTTGGCTTACTCTTCGTCTTCTCCTTTGGAACCTTTTTATTCACGATCAGCTCTGGACGCTTGTCGTGTACGTTAATTCCAATCTTGAAGATCTCGGTGCCAGCTTTATTTACATAAGCTAGCACTAAGGCGTCACGAGTAAACTCGTAGTGCGCCTCGGTAAACGTCGTGAGTTTGGCGGAATCAGTATTCGCCAAACTCAGTGGATAATGGTGATTTGTAGTCACCAATTGTACTCCTTGGTTGATAAGCCGATCTCTAAGCCACAATGTAGCTGTCTATCGTTGATATACAGCTTTCCGCCCTCCTCTCGGAGATAGTTCTGACCACCAGTTCCGTCCTTCATGAATCTGTCATATTCAAGTTGTGCCTCATTTAACCAGGGGTTAATCTGAGGGAGAGTAGTTCCATCACTCAAGGTTATATTCGAGAATATTTTAATCCACGATTGAGTACATACATAATTTGTTAGAACTTCCTGGTTATCCTCTGTAATCATGATAGCTACTTCGTCTTCGCTATACTTTTCCCCGTCCTTAGTTCCGTGAGTCACGGAAAAAGGCGTAGACAAAGCGTCACTAAAGCCAGATCCTGCGACTCTTTCGGCTGCCTTATTCGGCATCGAATTATCGCAAAATTCACGACTCAGTTCCGGATATGCTTTCGCGTATTCATAGGCGTCAAAGTCGAATGTTAATTCTGCTTTTTCGGCTTCAACATCCTTAGCGGAAAGCGTTCCTGCCTCTGCATTAGCGTGATTTCTTTGACAAGATTTCACACCGGCTCCGATGGCTACTACCATAATTGCAAATACCAAAATCCCTGATAAAACCTTTTCGATTTTACCAAATCTAAACTTTTTCATTTTTTACCTCCTCATTATACCTAAAAGATAAAAAATATGCTAGGAATTTTCATCATAGCATAAATATCCTTCATGTTCTTATTTCGTGAAGATATGCGTTCGGGTTTCAGGTCTTCTACCATCTATTCGCCCTTTATGTACAAGAAATACGATGCTTCGGGCGTAGATGCTTCCAAGTTAACGGCTCCGCCGTCTGTGTCCAATCTGCCGATTTCAATCCAGAGCGAGATTATCCCGAAGATAAATCCCACAAGTCTCAAAACCAGACAGATATACTCCAATCCCATCTCCTCGTTCATAGACGTCTCCTCCTAAGCGAAAACTCGGATTCCTACACACACCACGAAGATAATTGCGACAGCAAAGGCGGCTCTTACAAGATTATTCGCTGTGAATAAATCCGGGAAGATTGTATCATCCTCCCAATCATCACCATAGTCAACAGGATCAAGGATTTCTTCCTCTTCTTCCGTCTCTTCTGGCTCCTTTTTAGAGTCTACTTTGGGGTCAGTGGGTTTTGGACCTTGACTTAAAGCTTTCTCTTTTTGAGTAGCAGCTTCCTGAACAGTAGCAGTTCGATAACTATTAATAAGTTCATCAATAGCTATGAATTGATCCTCTGGGCTAGAGTCACTATTCAGCATATCCAGAATTTCCGACAACGTTTGCTGCTGGATTTCGTTCATGCTAGGGTTAGTGACTTTCTTGGGTTTATCCTCTGCGTCAGATTTCGGCGCAGAGGTGGTAGTCTGAGCTTCATCAGTCTGAGTGTTTTTCGGCGGATTTGATTCGGCCTTTTTATCCTCAGTCACTGACTTTTGCTCAGTGGTTCCACTTTTGGTTCCTTGAACTACGCTACGAAGTTTTTCATTGTCCTCCTGAAGCTTATTTCTTTCATTCTGCATGCGCTCAATTTGCTCACGCAGCTTAGCATTTTCGACTTCAGCCTTACTTTTCTTTTTGGCTCTTAACTTAGGGCCGCCAAGATAAGTAAAAGTAACTACAACAATCGCAGCTAACCAGGAAAGGAAAGTTACCATTGCAAAATCCATGATATTTAAAATATCATGTTTCATCTGAAAGTAGCTAAAAAGCTGCCACCAAACCGGTGTAATTCCGACAAATAGCGCCACAATACAAACCAGTTTCACCTTACGGTAATTCAACTTCCGAAATTCCAGAAGGCTATACACCGCAATCGCTGCTAACTCGACTACAAAAATCACTGCAGTAAGTTGTGGTTGCAGTTTTGGAAACGCTAGGTTCCCGAAAATTGGTAGTGCCAGCAAGCCTAAACTTACTGAACAACCCTTCAGGAGACCTTTTTCAATCGCCGAGAACTCTTGATTAGACTTGGTTTTTCGAGCACATATGGCATAAAGAATGGCATATGTAACGACAACAATCATAGCTGAAATTAGACAATAACTCATTTTGATTCCCTCCTCTGTTGCGCTCGATTTCTTCGAGGCAAAAAAATGTTTCATACAACATCTACATCTATAATAAACAGGCGTGAAATTATTTTACGCCTGAGATGATTCGATTTTAATGGACGTCTTGGTAATTCAAGCGGTTAAGCCAGATTACAGACTGAGGTGATTATACTATAAATGCTTGAAAATGTCAATGGTTATATCACAAGCATTAGCGTTTTTGGCGCGTAGATTTCAATAGCCAGAAAATAATCATAAGTGTTTTAGATTTTTAAAAGCAAGTATGGAGAATTTTCACAATAAACTACGGGGGGTGCTGCGATTTTAGTTCACCAGTGAGTGTGAGTGGATTTGGTGAGAAGTGGCGATTTTTTGTAACAAACTAAGAGATTAAAATTTGCTATAATGGAAGAAAATGGAGGCAAAATGGGCGGTATAATCGGTAGTTACGGACAAAGTGATCTGATGCGGGGGAATTCTGGCAAACAACAGGAGGCAGGTGACCTATACCAGAGGTCGCGCGGACAAAATGGAATGGAAGGCAGCTTCGATGTTCGTGGTGGCAGTTCGGATCCTAGCCAGAATGATGGTTTTGGCCGGGTGAATGACCAAGAGACTAATCATGGTTATGGTTATGTGAAAAACTCAGAAGAATTGAAGCGTGGTTATGGGGTAGTAAGTGAGAGCGAGAAAAACCGTGGATATGGCGTACTAAGTAGCGGTGGCGAAAGACGCGGATACGGCGTGACGCCAGGAGATGGATATAAGCGCGGATACGGAAGGCTGGGCGGAACTGGATCTAGTGGTGGGGCATCTGGCGCGCGACGTGCACCAAGTGAAACTATGCAACGCGACAAGATGATGGGAATGGGTGGCAGACCTGCTGGTGGCGCTGGTTTTTCTGGTGGTAGTAAACCTTCCGGTGGGAATATTATGCCGGTGATTAAGCCGAATTTTTGATTATAGATTAATTTTTAATAATCTATAATTGAAAAAAATAGCTGAGTTTGCTACAATCTAGGAAGCGTACAGCGCATTTTGAAAATTTGGTGGGTGTAGCTCAGTCGGTTAGAGCGTCTGATTGTGGTCCAGAAGGTCGTCGGTTCAATTCCGATCACCCACCCCATTAGCGAGTGTAGTACAGCGGTTAGTATACAAGTTTTCCAAACTTGGGATGAGAGTTCGATTCTCTCCACTCGCACCAAATTAAAAAAAGAAAGAACATTTATGTTCTTTATTTTTTTGGTCGCCCGTACGAGAAAGACCATGTAGTGGGATTACTTACGCCAGATCCTAAATAGAAAGAGTATCTATATTCTTTCTATTTAGGATCGCCTGCATAAGAAGGACTACGAAGTAGTCATACTCGCACCAGGTTATAAAAAAGAAGAGCATTTGTGCTCTTATTTTTTTGTTCCAGTTATCTGTAAAATTTGGTGGTAATGCTGGTGACCTACCTCGTCATCCCAAACTCGAAGGACTTCACAGGATTCAGGGTGCAAACTAGTGTCCTTAAATAGTTCTTTGATAGATTCTTTTGTATAGGTTTTCTTCGCTATTTCATCGGATTCATCAAAAGTGTGGAGAAAGAACTTTTCGCCTTTTTTGAGATTAAGCTCGATTGTCTTGATTAAAGATTCTGGAGTCTTGAGCTTTTGAATTACGTAATTGGAATAGACGAGGTCATATGGCGCGTTCGGTGATAAATAAACTTCATTGAGATCTGTTCCAGTTATAATATCAGCACCATCACATTCCCATCCCATATTTTTAAGACCTTCAACGTCGATTCCGTCACCGCAGCCCAAATCTAGAGCCTTGCCGCTTTTAGGAAAATACTCAGTTACAAACTGTTTTAATTCTGGGTTCATATTGCTATTGTATAACAAAAACTTAGAAGTCACGGAAATTACTATTATTGCAGAATACAATAATATAGTTACCCTGAGAAAATTATCGGTAAATAGATATTTTAC